>JAZSCY010000126.1:0-16770 GCA_045530875.1 Eubacteriales bacterium | reverse complement strand
GTCTTCTCCGCCTGGAATGCCCCGGCTACAGTGCGGATGCTCTTGAGTCCATTGACCCTGAGGATACACCAAAAAATATTATGCTCCGCGCTTACAAAAAGCGCGGGTACAACCCTGATTCCCAGGCTATTCAGAAAAAGAGGGAAGAGTATAGGGTTGTCTATCAATTCCTGTGCGGGGAAGAGCCTGTATCTTTCCCCGATCGGGTCTGACAATTATGTTACAATAATGAATGGAGAGTATAAATCAATGAGCGGCAGAAGAAAAACCGTGCGCATATCCGAAGCGGAATGGCACATTATGAACGTGCTGTGGGATGCTTGTCCGAAGAAAAACGGTGCAGGACTTTCTCTGGGAGAAATCGTGCAGAGAATGCCCTCCACCATGAGCTGGACAAACACCACCATCCGCACACTGATTATCCGTCTTGCCGACAAGGGAGTTGTGAAAATCGACAAGACCACCGGTGTCTATAAGTACATGCCCGCACTGGACAAATCCCAATGCGTTGAGGAAGAAATTGACATGTTCGTAGCCCGTGTGTGCGATAACTCCCCGTATCAGCTCGTGGCTTCTCTTGTTCGTAAGGGAAAACTGAACGAGCGTGAAAAGAAGGAAATCATCGACATTTTGAATGAGATCCACTGATCCCGACATTACCTGAGAATATCACCATGCACGATTTTGTTTTTGACTTACTTCGCGTGACTTTTATCGTCTCCGTAACGGCGGGACTGTTGCTGATCGTCAAGCGTCTGTTCAGAAAGCAGTTATCTCCCGCTATGCACGTTACGCTGTGGCTGATACTGTTCGCGCGGATTCTGATGCTGCCGCTTCCCACAAGCGTGCATTCTGTGTTCAATTACATACCAGGCTACAATCAGGTCACTGCAACTGCAGGCGCCCATCATGAACACACGGGCGTTGCCACAGAAAATACGGACAACACCGCTTACCTGACCTCACTGGAAATGGCACCATTGCCGCCAACATCCCATCCATCCGATGCCCCTATCTCTTACAAGATCAGCGATATTCATCCTGAGCTTGCTACTGATAACACGGAAAAGAGTATTGTGTTCTATGTGTTCTGTGTATATTTGGTTGGCATCTTTGTTCATTTGGCGCGAATGTTGATTTCGTATTGCTTGCTTATATCGAAAATCAAGCGCACATCCGTGGAATGTGACAATCACATCTGGTATCAGAAATACCGGGACATTGCCGATGAAATGCACTTGGACAAGCGAAAACTGCCGAAGCTGTATATCAGTACGGAGCCGTCCATGCTGGTCGGCATCTTCACTCCTATCCTGATTGTCAATTCACACTCGGATGAGCGGGACCTCCCTATGGTGTTCGCTCACGAGTTGAATCATTTCAAGTATTGCGACAATTTTTGGATCTTTCTTACCAATCTGACTACTGCATATCAGTGGTTCAATCCACTGATATGGCTGGCCTGCCGCAGTGTACGGGACGATCTGGAAATTTTGTGTGACACGCGCACCGTACGTATTCCTTCCATCAGCACAAAGGAATACGCTGTGCTCCTGTATCAAAGCACCTGTCCTGGCGTAGTCCATACCGTGCGGGTTGCATCCGGCATTTCCTCGGAAAGTGTCCTTCTGAAAAAACGCCTGACAAGGTTGGCTGTCGGCTCTTGCTCTTTCATAAAACGGATCATTTCCTTCGCCGTGTGTACAATCCTGGTTGTTTGCTGTCTTACCAATCCGGTACAATCTCTCCATTCCAACAACAGCGTATATGTGAACAATGGATCTTCCCTCGTGGGTGAGGAGTTCCAACTCTGCGACCCACAGCAGGGAATCAGCGGCATTCACTTCTATAATTTGATCTACACAACACTGATCAATAAGACCGGAGGCAGCGAATCACGGATCCCGCAATATATCGGAAACGGAACGCTAACATCTCTGACCCGGTACGCCAAGCGGAGTGGAATGGCGTATAATTCGATGGAAGAGCATCTTTTGAGAATCTCGCATACAGATGCAATCACCTACGAGCAAGCAGCCATTCTTATGGATCTTGTCATCAAATTGGTGGATTGCGGCAACACCCGTCTGTCGAAAAATGTGATCCCCAAACAGATCAGTGAGAACAGTCTGGCTCAGATTTTAAAACAGCTTCCGGAAGACGAGGCAATAGCGCTGCTTAGCTGCTACAATCGGGGAAATACGCACTCCTCCGTGGAGTTTTCATCTGTCTACACCAAAGAACAGATGGATGAAATTGGTTCCCATATAACAAACGATTGGCTGCGCGAAAAGTTCTTTGCCTTTTACCATTCTGTAAAAGTTGATTCCCTTGGCGAAAACTTCTTGACGGACAACGGCCTCTGTACGGAATATGGATATCTGTACAAACTTCCGCCGAGCCTTACCGCCAGGGAAGAGCAGATTGTGCGAGATATCGTGTCCATCGCCAAAACCGGCGATTGCGAAGATGTCTTTTATCTGAAAAGCCGGTGTGATTTGTATTCCGAGGAATATATTGCCGCACTGTATGCAAAGATCGGATACACCAGAAAGAACATGCACACTGAATATGCTTCTTTGGGCATAAACGGCTGCGAGAGTTACGCGGAATCCATTACCTGGACTCCGTATATTCAAAATGTGACAATCGAAAACAACGGCTCCACCGCTGCAGCTACTGCCGCAGTACATTCCGTGTGTTCTTACGGCATTATGGAACCGTCAAGCGGACAGTTCCCCTATACACAGACATTGTGTTTTGGCGAAGCCATGAGAGCGCTGTGTCTGTTCTATGCAGGCATAGACATGTAAACATAAAACCGGCACTGCCCATCAGCAGTGCCGGTTTTGTTTTATACTTTAACCGCAGACTGTGCGAATGTTTTTCGCACGCATCTTTCTAATGAAAGACGGATCGGCTCCTTTTTCTGTGACCAGACGGTTTCCCTCTGACAGATCACACACATGGGAGAATCCCTCCCGGCCCAATTTGGCACCGTCCGCAACCACAATGGTTTCGTCCGCACGCTCGATCATGGTGCGATCCACCAAGGCTTCCTCCGCGTGCAGGGTAGTGACACGTCCGGAATCACACACGCCGTCGATCGACAGAATAGCGTAATGAGCGCGATATCGCTTTAACTGTTCCACCACATCGTTACCGTAGGTGAACGAATCGTGCGAGTTGATCTCACCGCCCAAAAGAATCACATTGAACGTGGGAATCGATCCAAGTTCAATAGCAACCGCCAGAGAATTGGTCACGATACGCAAGCCACGCTTCGACTTCAGTTCCACAGCGGTAAAATAAGTGGTTGTACCGGAGTTGATAAACACGGTATCCCCATCGTGTATCAAAGCAGCAGCCGCTTTTGCGATGCGCTTTTTTGCCTCGGCGTGGATGTGTTTCTTCTGAATAAACTCTCGGTTGAAGCAGTTCAGCGCTGTTTGTACCGCGCCGCCTTGTACGCGCTCCAGATATCCGTCCCTCTCCAGCGCATTCAGATCGCTGCGAATGGTAACCGGTGTTGCGTTAAGTTGTTTGCTGAGCTGTGAAATGCGCACCTGACCGCTGCGATTCAGAATGTCAATGATCTTACCGCGGCGTGCGTCGATTTTAAGTTTCTCGACCGACATGATACATCTCCAGCTTCCGAATCATCAGAGGGCGTGATTGTTGAGGCGCTCGCCAACCGCTCCGCCGGGATGGATAACAGCAAACTGCTCGTTTCTGTATCCGGTCTCCTCGATCAGCGCGGTCTGCAGGCTGTGGAAGATCATGCAAAGAGCCGTGGTGGAAGTGGTGCCCTGTGCGTTGTACTTATCGGTTTCGCGGTTTACGTACTGCTTCAGAACCACATCCGCACCCAGAGCCAGAGGAGATTCCAGATTCTCGGTAACAGTAATCACGCGGACACCCTTCTGCTTGCAGATGTCCAGAATGGGGAGCAGCTCCTTGGTCTTGCCGCCGCGGGAAGCGAATACCATAACATCGCCCTCGCAAAGGAATCCGGTTGCGCCATGAACCGCTTCGGCAGGAGAGATAAAGCGGGAAGGACGTTCGATGCAGCAGAGAAGGTGAGAGAAGTGCTGGCAGATGATGCCGGAATGTCCGCATCCGCAGGTACCGATGCGCTGAGCGCCGGCAAGCAGCTCTACTGCCTTGGCAAATGCATCCTCATCAAAATAATCCAGCATGTTGTTAATGCATTCCGCTTCGATCTTGTAAGCTTCCTTTGCCTGAATCAAAGACTCTTTTTTCATTGTAGTTAATCCTCCGTACAGTCATTAAAAGTTGTGATCAAAATCCAAAAAGAAAACAATATTTTCTTTTCGCACACAAGTTATTATACACCTTACGAAAAAGAATTGCAATATATAAATAATTTTTCTATAAACAAAACAATATTGACTTTTATCACCGAAACCGTATTGACTTTCAAGCGATTTCGTGCTATATTATGTACGGCAGAATATGTCCAATTTCTATTATTTATGTGAGGTATTATCAACATGGAATTCAAAGTATTTCAGAAAGAGCTTGAGCTCCAGTCCAGAGGCTGGATCCCCACTTTCCACGACGTATCCAAGGAGGTCGTTGAAATCGTAAAGGCATCCGGTATCAAGAACGGAACTGTTTGCATCGCTTCTCACCACACCACCTGCTCCGTTATGATTCAGGAGTGCTCCCACGACGTTGACACGTTCGATCTGGAGTTTTTGCAGCATGACCTGCTGGACATCATGCGTAAGCTGATTCCCGATTATACCGATGAAGGTGACTACCGTCATCCCGGCCCGATCCACGCTCAGTTCGGCCGCTACGTAAACGAGCCCGGCAACTACACCTCCATGAACACCGACGGTCACCTCCGCTCCGTTTTCTTCGGCCGCAGCGAGACCATGACCATCAAGGATGGCGTTCTGGACGGTGGTGAGTTCGCTCACATCTACTTCATCGACTGGGACCACGTTCGCGCACGTCACAGACAGCTGAACGTTACCGTTATGGGTACCACCGAGGATATCGGCGACAGAAAGTGGAACGGCGGCGAGACCATCAACACTCTCCGTAAGTTCACCGAGGAAGAGAAAGCTTACGATCCTCGCTTTGATCTGCAGCAGAAGAGATAATCCGAGTAATACATATTTTTAGGAGTCAACAATGAAACCGACTATCAGAACCCCCTATTTTGAAATCGGCACCAAGAACTACGTTTGGGGCGACAAGCTCCTGGAGTATGCTCTTGCCGCTGATAAGGCTGCTGAGAAGTACGACATCGACGTGCTCTTCATCTGCCCCGCTCTTGAGGTAAGACGTGTTGCTGAAAACACCAAGCACCTGAAAGTGTTCTGCACTTACATGGACACCCTGTATCCCGGCCGCGGATGCGCTGATATCCTCCCCGAGGGTGTTAAGGATGCAGGCGCCATCGGCGTTATGATCAATCACTGCGAGAAGCCCATGAGCCTTCCCCAGATGAAGAAGACCATCGACCGTGCAAGAGAACTGGATATGCTTGTTTTCGCTTGCGCTGACACTCTGGACGAGGCCAAGGCGATCGCTCAGCTTCATCCCGACATCATCAATCCCGAACCCTCCGAAATCATCGGCGGCGGCAAGGGTGCAAGCCCCATGGCATACGTAATGGATTCCATCAAGGCTATCAAGGCTGTGGATCCCTCCATTATGGTTGAGCAGGCTGCAGGCATTACCTGCGGTCAGGAAGTGTATGACTTTATCATGGCCGGTTCCGAAGCTGCCGGTGCCGCTTCCGGTATCATGAACGCAGAAGATCCCATCGCTATGATCGACGAAATGATCGCTGCCACCCGCCGTGCCGCAGATGATCTGAAGAAGCAGAACGCTTGAGGTGAATAAATATGGTATTCAGAGAGTCTTTTAAACTGCAGTCCCGTGATCGCGCTGTCAGCTTTCACGACGTAACCGATAAGGTAAAAGAGCTTGCCGCAAAGTCCGGCATGAAAAACGCAATCGTGGTTGTTTACTCCCATCACACCACTTGCTCCGTAATCACCCAGGAGTGCGCATTCGATATGTCCATGACCGGCCTGGAGACCCTCCAGCAGGATCTGGTAAACGTATTCGAGGAGTGGATCCCCACCTGCCGTTATGAGGGCATGTACCTGCATCCCGGCCATAAGGCACTGGTGTTTGCTGAGGAGCACGGCGAGGACAACTTCGGTTGCCACAACACCGATGCTCACCTTCGTTCCTCCATCATCGGCCGCAACGTAACTATCGTTATGGCAGACGGTGAGATGGATCTGGGCGAATTCGGCCGCATCCACTTTATCGACTGGGACCAGACCCGCGCACGTCAGCGCACGGTTCAGGTTATGATCATCGGTGAATAATCACCCATTCTCAGCAAATAAGGAGATTCCCCATGTTTGGATATAAAATGTCCGATTATGACAAGAAGGTTTATGCTGAACAGTTGGCAGATTTCCTTCCCGACAAGATGATCGACGCTCATGCGCACATCTGGAAGAAGGAATTTGATCCGCCGCAGACTGAGGAGCAGAAGGCCTGTGTTAGCTGGACCCGCATGGTTGCAGAGGATTGCTCTATTGAGGATCTGATGCAGACCTATACGGATATGTTCCCCGGAAAGAAGATGGTTCCCGTTCTGATGGGATGGCCCATGACCACACTGTCTTTGACCAACGAGTACACCCGTGAAGCCGCAAAAAAGGTCAATGTGCCTGCTTTCTACTGCACCGATTACTCCATGACGGCTGAGCATCTGGAAAAGGCGGTCATTGGCGGCGGTTTCTGCGGTCTGAAGCCCTATCAGAACAACTGCGCACCGTATATTCCCGAGAAGGAAATCCGCATCTACGACTTCCTGACACCGGAGCACCTGGAAGTGGCCAACAAGCACGGATGGATCGTTATGCTGCACATCTCCCGCTCCCTCCGTCTTCGTGACCCGCTGAATATCGCTCAGTTGATGGAAATCGAAGAAAAGTACCCGAATCTGAAGCTGATCGTGGCTCATGTTGGCCGCGCATACTCCAAAGAAGATCTGGGTGATGCGTTTGAGACCTTGAAGCAGACCAAGAATATGCTGTTTGACTTTACTGCCAACACACTGGATCTGGCTATGATCGAGTGCATCAAGGCGGTAGGCACCAAGCGTATCATGTTCGGTTCCGACTTGCCCATCGTTAAGATGCGCATGTTCCGCACCACCGAAAACGGCGGCTTCTATATCAACAACGTTCCCCGCGGACTGTACGGTGATGTATCCACCGATCCTCACATGCGTGAAACGGATCGGGAAGATATCACTAACTTCCTCTATGAGGAATTGTTGGCATTCAAGCGCTGCGCGAAAGAGCTGTCCCTGTCCCAGGAGGATGTCAAGGATATTCTCTGCAACAACGCAGCCAAGCTTTTCGGTATGAACATCTGATTTATTGAAAGGATACAACGTACACATGAAAAAGATTAAGATTGGTTTTCTTCCTCTCTATGTAAAACTGTACGACGATGTAGTAGACGGTCTTCGTCCCAGAATGGAAGCGTTTTATGAAACCGTTGCAAAGAAGTTGGAAGAGCAGGGAATGGAAGTGCTTCGCTCTCCCTTCTGCCGCCTGGAATCCGAGTTCCTTGCTTCTGTTGCAGATTTCGAGAACCAGGGTGCACAGTGCCTTGTAACTCTGCACATCGCATACTCTCCCTCTCTGGAGTGCGTTAAGGCACTGACCGAGACTCCTCTGCCCATCGTTGTTATGGACACCACCGAAACCTACGAGTTCGATCCCATGGTTGATCCCGGCGAGCTCATGTACAACCACGGTATCCATGGCGTTATGGATATGTGCAACCTGCTGCTCCGTAACAACAAGCAGTACGCTATCGCTGCCGGACACTATCTCCACTCCGATGTGGTGGAAAGAACCTGCGGTTATGTTCGCGCTGCTGTTGCTGCTACCTCTCTGAACGGCATCAAGGTTGGTACCTATGGCGGCGAATTCGCCGGCATGGGTGACTTCCAGGCAGGCAAGAGAGAGCTGAAGGAATGGTTCGGCGTGGATCTGATCGAAGCAGACGACGCAGAGATCAAGGAAATCCGCGACGCAATCACCGACGCAGAAGTAGACGCTGAAATCGCATTTGATGACGCAAACTACGAGCGCGCTGAAGTTCTTAATGAGGTAAACTACAGAGAGAACACCAAGGACTGCCTGGCTATCCGTAAGTGGATCGACAAGCACGATCTGAATGCATTCTCTATGAACTTCCTGAAGTTCACGGCAGAGTCCGGTCTGAAGTCTGTTCCTTTCCTGGAAGCATGCAAGGCTATGACCCGCGGCATCGGTTATGCCGGTGAGGGTGATGCTCTGGATGCTGCCATTATGGGTGCTATCTACAAGGCTTACGACCAGGCTTCCTTCTGCGAGATCTTCTGTCCCGACTGGAAGGGCAACACCGTAATGATCAGCCACATGGGCGAGATGAACTACAATGTCAGCGACATCAAGCCTCAGCTGAACAACGTTGCATTCAACTACACCAACGCAGCCGCTCCCGTAGTTGGCTACGCAAAGTTCCGTGGCGGCAAGGCGATCTACGCGAATGTTTGCCGCGACGCAGAGGGTTACTGCATGGTAATCACTCCCATCGAAATGCTGGACGTTAAGGAAGACACCTTCAAGAAGTCCATGCGCGGCTGGTTCAAGCCCAGCGTTACTGTTGCTGACCTGCTGGAAGGCCTCAGCATCAACGGCGCTACTCACCACAGCCTGCTGATTTACGATGCATCCGTTGAGGAGATCGCACACTTTGCATCTCTGCTCGGCATGAGAGTTATCACTCTGTAATCTATGTATAACAAAAACCCCCGCATCGTTTGATGCGGGGATTTTTATCTTTTTTTCTTTAGATAAACAAATAACCCAAGGATAGTTTGCAGAAACACAACCACGGCTGATGTGATAATCAGAATTAGAGCAAGGGTTTTATGTGGTGAATCCGCTGTCAGCATAATTGCACCGGCTGTAAAGCCGGCAATAACTACAACAATTACGCCTACAACAATAATCTTTGCTACTCGTTTGGCCTTTTCGTGGCGCGGAATAATTGCGCTTGCCATCTCAAGCCAAAAAGCAAGTATGAATTCCAAGAAAAAATCAAACATATGACACCCCTGGGACGATATGAAAAAAGCACATCTGTAATAGACATGCTTTTTGGCACCCCGAACCGGAATCGAACCGATATCTAAGTCTTAGGAGGACCTTATTCTATCCGTTGAACTACCGGGGCATATATAACGCTATCAGTATATCACAGATCCGAACAAAAAGCAAGTGAAATCCAAGAAAGACAAAAGCCACGCAAATGCGTGGCTTTTGGTACCCTCAGCATGAAGAGAAATGCTTATTTGTTGCTATTCTGCTGGTTCTGGTTCTTGCTCTGATTCTGGCTGTTGTTCTGCTGATTCTGATTTTTGTTCTGGTTCTGATTCTGGTTCTGCTGATTCTTATTCTGGTTGTTATTCTGGTTATTCATAGTATCTGTCACTTTCTCCCCAATGAGTTTTTGTGAATTCCGGGGGAAGGAATTCACAATGTGTTGCGTGTCTGCGGATATAAGGAAGGGTACGCAGGTAGTATTCCTCAAATCAATGATAATATTCCGATAATCATCCCAAATACTGTTTCAGATTGAACAGAATCTGCGCCGTCTGTGCTTTGGTCAGCGTAGAAAAGGGAGCCATGCTTCCGGATCCGGTGCCACGCAAAATGCCTACTCCGTTCAAGGCATACAGTGCATTTTTCGCCCATGCGGGAATGCTCTCACTATCGGAAAATGAAGATGCATTTACCGGCACATCCGCCCCAAGGATATTATTCAGCATCACAGCAGCCTCCGCCCTTGTAATCGGTTCTTTCGGGCAGAATCGGATCACTCCATCAACCGATCTTCCGCGGATAATGCCTGCGTTACAGGCTGCCTGTACATATGCCTTGTTCTTTGTCTGGATATCCGCATCATCCGCGAAGGAAGTCGCCTTGCATTCACCGGGATCGTCTACGCCTAGCAAATGCATTACCATGACAAGGAACTCTTCACGACTCACATTGCTGTCTGGAGAAAAAACAGGTGTTCCGTCCTGAGTTTCATACTGCATGATTCCATCGGATGCCATCTCAATCGCGGCGCTGTGTGCCCAGTGCTCATCCATATCCGAAAAGACAAGGCTTCCGTTCTGCCGGGAAATATACACGCTTGCCTCAGCCGCATCGGAATAGTTACCAAAGCTGTCACGAACACGGTAAGTGAAAGAATCCGTACCCGAGCATCCTACATATGGCGTATACCGAAAATCTCCATGGGAAGAATCTGTCAGTATCAGCAATCCCTTTTTCGGGTACTCCACCACTTCATACAGCAGAGTATCTCCCTCCGGATCCAACGCAGCCAAGGTACCAAAGCATGTGATGTCCTTCTGCGTCCACGCCGCTACATCCTTATCCGCTATCAGAACGGTGGGGGCAAAATTCACCGCATCATCGATCCGGATGGTGCACTCTTGTGTGAGTCCGCTGTTCACGGAGAAATGGAAGGATGTGCCGATCGCATTTTCAGCCGGAACAAATTTCAGGCAGTCAATATTTTCACCGGATATACTCTGGTTAACAGCCACGGGCACATCATCCAAATACAATACACCCGATTCGGGAGAGGGAAGGGAGCGCAGTGTGACCGTCTTCACCTTCTGCAGGGAAGATGCGTTTTCAAAATCACTTAATGTGAATTTCACGCCCGCCGAGCTCGTTCCCGTTTTGATCATGGCCTTGTCAGACGCAATTATTTCCAATCCCGGAGATAAGATGGATGCATACACGGGCTGTGACAAAGAAAGAGATAAAAGCAGTATGAGCGCGAGACAGCAGTTGCTTGTTTTTTTCATTTCCGTTTCTTTCAGCCGCTTGAGCTGAAAATCCTTTCTGTATGATATCGACTTTAGTATCGGGCTGAAAAAAACAAATATGCAGAAAAATGCAAATCGTAAAAGAATGTTCACAAATAAAAGAACAGTACCGGGAATCCCGCGCTGTTCTTGACACATCGGCCGTCAGATAGTATAATAATACAAGTATGTTGATTGAGGTGAAATATGAAATCATCCGTAATTGTTCGGGCAATGACAGCAGACGGAAGCGCACGCATTCTGTGCGTTGACTCCACAGCCATCGTCCAAAAAGCATTTGAGGCTCACAACACGTCCAAAACCATGACAGCCGCTCTGGGACGCAGTCTGACTGTAACGTCGCTCATGGGCTCTCTATTGAAGGATAAAACGGACACATTGTCCCTGCAGATCAAAGGAAACGGGCCTGCCGGCACCATACTGTGCGTCAGCAACTATCGTGGTGATGTGCGAGGCTATGCAGAGAATCCGGATACTGAACTGCCCCCAAATGCACACGGTAAGTTGGATGTGGGCGGTGCTGTAGGGCAGGGTACCCTTTGCATTATACGCGATTTTGGAACCGGTGAGCCCTATGTAGGCATTTCCCAGTTGGTCAGCGGTGAGATTGCCGAGGACATCTCCGAATACTTTGTTACCAGCGAGCAGACGCCTACTGTCTGCGCACTGGGTGTTCGCGCCAATACAGACAACTCCTGCAAGGCCGCCGGCGGATTTTTGTTGCAGCTTTTACCTGGTGCTGACGAGAGCATTGTACCGACGCTTGAGAAAAACATCACCACGCTCGGATCCGTTTCCAAACTGATCGAAGTAGGCAAAACGCCCGAGGAAATTATTGCTATGGTACTTGAGGGAATCGAGTACGATCTGTTTGATAAATACGAAATCGGATACGAATGCACCTGCGACCGGGATAAGTACATGCGTGCCCTCATCGGCCTGAATCAGGCGGATATGGATGAGTTGGCAGCAACCGGCGAGCCCATTGAAACCGAATGCCGCTTCTGCCACAAAAAGTACGTCTTTGAAATCGACGAAGTTTTAAAAGCGAGAAAAGGATGACAGTATGCACATTGTAATACTGGATGCGAAAACTCTTGGCGACGGCGTAACCTTTGACGCCTTGGAAGCCGCAGGCGATCTGACTGTATATCCGCTTACTGCACCGGAGGATATCCCCGGACGAATTGCCGATGCTGATGTGGTAATTGTCAATAAAATCCGCCTGAATGAGTCCAACCTCGGCGACGCCAAGCGTCTGAAGTTGATTTGCGTGGCGGCAACTGGCTATGATAATATCGACACCGAGTATTGCCGCGCGCACGAGATCCACTTAAGCAACGTGGTGGGTTATTCCACAAACAGCGTGGCTCAGCTTACTGTAGCGCTGGCGCTGAATCTTCTCATGCACCTGCCGTATTTCACCGAATATGTAAACAACGGATCTTACACTGCCTCCGGCGTTGCCAACTGTCTGAGCCCCGTATTTCATGAACTAGCTGGCAAAACCTGGGGGATTATCGGTGCGGGAAACATCGGCATGCAGGTAGCCCGCGTCGCTGACGCATTTGGATGCCGCGTACTCTTGCATTGCCGCCATCCGAAAGACGCAGATTATCCTGTTGTTGATTTGCAGGAAATTTGTGCTGAGTCGGATATACTCTCCATTCACACACCGCTGAACAGCGATTCCTATCACATGATCGACGCGGACGTGATTTCCCGCATGAAGGATGGTGTGCTGATCGTCAACACAGCCCGCGGCGCAGTAACGGATGAAGCCGCCGTAGCAGAGGCCATTTTGGCAGGGAAGATTGGCGGTTTTGCCACGGATGTGTATTCCATGGAACCCTTTGGAGAGGATCATCCTATGTATGCGCTTCGCAATCACCGGAATGTTTGCATGACACCGCACATGGCATGGGGCGCGTTGGAAGCCAGACAGCGCTGCATCCACGAAATGGCGGAAAACATCAAAGCATTTGAGAGTGGAACAGCCCGCAACCGAATTGTATAAAAAAAGATCAGGCGATATTCGCCTGATCTATTTTATTAGTTGGTCTTAACGGAATCAATGATCTTCTGAGCCCAGCGAACAATAGCGGTGCGCTCCTCCAGAGAGATTTTCGATCCGCTGAAAAATCCGGGAGATTTCAGGTAATAGATATCGTCCAGAACGTTTGTACCAGCCTGGGTCAGAATGTCTTTAACAGCCTGAATACCTTCCTGCTGCTCCTTGTTATCCACAACGAGAGCCACATTATAAGCACGGGCAGGTGTCAACTCACTGCAGAAGCGGCGCAACTGATCATTGGGAGCACCGTTCAAAGAAATTACCAACAGTACAAGCCGTTCCTTTTCGCAGGGATAAGCCGGCGGCACATTCTGTGCCTGCGTGAAAAACGCCTCACCCAGCGCGGATGCAAAAGTTTTGATTTTTGCCTTGCTGGAAGAACAAAGTACGCGCATTTTAATAGGAGAAACAGGGAGCATTGTAAACCTCCGGGATAATTATAGATTATTAAGTAAATTATATCATACGCATAACGAAAAAGCAAACAATTCTTATGAATTTGCGATTATTTCCGGAATACTTTGGCAGCCTGCAGTGTCTTGCACAGGGCAGGGGACACAACAGTCGTCACGATCAACTCCACAAAGAAATTTGCACCGATCAAACCAACGAATACGATGCCAATCAGGCCAACACCCCAAGTGGAAATGACCGGATGATTCACAAGACCATCACCAAACACAGTCAGCATACCGGCGGCAAAAATACCGGTATTAACGACAGGACATGCAATGGAAGCCACCGTCGTGTTAAGCACAAAATACTTGCTGGTCTTGCTCATCAACTTGAAAATCAGTCCGACAACCACACCGGCAGCGGCTGTCTTAAGCAGACAAAGAATACAGGCAGCAACAGGATTCTCAATAATTAACAGCTCATATACGGGATTGGGAACCGTGAATACCTGTGTAGCGGTCACAATTCCGGACACGCATCCCACAAGTCCTCCGGCAAGGGGGCCCAGGAAAATGGCGGCAATCACAATAGGCACCAGTCCAAAATTCAGATTCAGCGTGCCGACAGGGACGTAGAGGAGCGTCAAAACCACCTCAAGAGCCATCAAAAGGGCTATCCGCACCATACGCAGTGTCTTTTCATGAGTAGAACGAGTAGATTTCATATTTACCTCCGTGAATTTGTGCTGTCATCCTGAAATATGAAAACCGGTATAACGCACATGATTATTTATAAAAGAGCCGTAGCCCAATTATACAAAATTTAATTATATTCGCCCGGAATTCAGCATATACAGTTTTGCAATACCGTGCAGCGTCATAGAAGGGTGATTGGTAAACTTGTTTCGCAGATGAGGTACAATGTATTCCGCCAGACCGCCCGTAGACAGAAGGGACAGCTTGTCCGATACCGTTAAAGCGGGATACTGTTCTCGAATATTGCGCAAAAATCCGTCGATCATAAGTACATGTCCGCACAAAACACCGGATTGAACCGATTCGGCAGAATCGCGCCCAATCAATTCACGCGGGAATGTCAGCGCTACATCGTTTAGTTGTGCGGCCGAGCCGGAGAGAGCGGCCAATGAAACGCGCAATCCGGGCATGATGATCGTACCGAGGATGTTTTTATCGGTATCTATGACAGTGAGTGTTGTGGCGGTTCCTACATCCAGGATAACCAGAGGCGCTTTTGCAGCATCCACCGCAAAGGCGGCATTGGCGACAATGTCAGCACCCAACTGTTGCGGAGAATTTATACGGATACCAAGCCCTGTACGGATACCGGAGCTGATAACAAAAGGTTTATTTCCGGTAAGCAATTCTGCCGCACGAACCAGAGTGTCCGTCAGTTCCGGAACAACGGAAGCAACGGCGGCATGATCCACAGTCGCACCGTCATGGACATCACATATCCCGGACGAATAAGCCGATGCAGGAGATGCAGAAATATTTTTGATACGCAAAAAATTATTTATCAAAAGCGCATATTCATCGGACGACATAACTTTTGTGGTTATTTTGAAATCATAGCGCAGCGAATACGTGTTATTGGATGGATCCACATCAAAAACGCCGCAGGAAACGCTGGAATTGCCGATATCTATGACGAGCAGCATATTTCTCTCCTTTTTATCGATTTTCGGTACCCCGAATTATACAAAATTTGCATTTTGTATAATTCGATATTTGGGATTCCGGATAAAGGATGACAGCCGCATCCCCTCACTGCTCCATTATACAGTAAGGCAACGCGGCGTGTCAAGGTCTGATTTACTTCTTGGATCTGCTGTGGAGCGTTATGTATTTATCCTTCGTTGCCTGGCCACCGCGAATGTGCCGCTCCGCTTTGTTCTGATCCAGTATCTTTTTTGCATCTCTGTACAACTGTATCTGGATATGCGGTAGTTTCTCCGCGATGTCCTTGTGCACCGTAGATTTACTGATTCCGAAATGCTTTGCTGTAGCCCTTACCGTGGAACGGTTCTCGATCAGATACTCCGCCAACTTGATACACCGATCCTTCTCTTCTGCCGTAGCTGCCCACACTGTTTTCTCTCTCATATCAATCACTCCGCTGAGCTGTAATTGATACAGTATATGATTTCCGTGTGGATTTATGAATATTGAACCGCTGTGTGCGTTTATTTTAAACGCTATTTAGTATCTGTGAGTATTCCGCTTACGATCCAACTGTCACCGGAGCGATCCATGAGTAGCCACAGATGTCCATCATATATACGCTGTGTTTTGTAAGTCCACTGCTCAATATCGTAATAAACACAGCAGATCACAGTATTGTCATCGGCTGGAACAATTTTTTCGACAAAAAGCGCATGATACTCGTGTGATGTTACCGGCGTAACGTAATCGATGCCGATCTTTGATTTGCGGATGCGGTTATAGATGGCGCTATTTTCGATCATATAGGACAGCACTTTTGCCAAATTGTTGTCCGTATTGTTGTAACCGCTCGATGTGTAGTGGAAATAATCCTTGCAGAACGCAAGTGCTCTTTCCTCCACCTCCGGCACGGAAACGGATGGATAGTCCGCTGAGTAGTGCACTTCCCTGTCCTCGGCGTACTTCTGCGGAACAAGTTCACTTCCGTTAAGCACAAACTTTACATCCGACACAGGAGCAAACAAACGTTCCAGTGTATACACCTGCAGCTGAAGTGCATCTTTTCTATCACCGAACAGATCTTTGTACGCGGGGATTCTATGCACAGGAATTATGGATGATATTTCCGTCCCAGATAAAGGATGTCCGTTTACGAAAACGTCACACCCTACCGGTGCAGTCAATGTGACGGAATAATACAAGGATTCCGGATAGGATACATGGTAGTTATTTCCCTCCGCATGTACCTCAAGGGAATGACTCTCCATCACCGCAGTAACCTCCGGGAAAGACAACAGCCCGGGAACGGTGTATGTACATTCCGTCGGCAGTTCACTGTCAGGATTTTCCCAGACGGAAGCTGTGTATTTCTTTCCGTCGGAGGTGATATACTCTTTTCCGAGGGGAATGCCGTTTATGTAAATGGTCGCCTCGGAAGGCGCTGCAACTGTATAAGTCGCTTCCCTGCCGTCCGGATAGTGAAATCCGATTCCGCCGTCGATCGTTTCAGCCAGGCAGGACACATTCTCAAAGATGCACTTCACACTCGGCGTGGAATACAATTCCAGCGTATATGCTGTGCAGTCGGTGATTGCGTTTGCCTCAAACTCGCTGGCAAAAGGATATTTCGCGTTGTTTTCTGTTAT
>JAZSCY010000172.1:0-3950 GCA_045530875.1 Eubacteriales bacterium | reverse complement strand
GAGGGGTTTCCCCTCCCGTTTTGTGAAATTCAAAACGCACGTTGACGGGCGCATATGGAATGCGCCCCTACAAAACAACAGAAAATCCCCCGAATCCCTTGCGCGGCGGTGCGGGATATGCTATACTGAAACCGGGAACTTTCCGATCGAATGACACAAAGGAGGCAGAGGAAGTGCATAATAAAGGCGAAGACATACTCTACAAAATCACCAATGCAATACCGCAGGTGATAAAGGTTGGCTTGATTGGGTATGCTGTTTTGTGTGCGCTTTTTATATTCTTTTGGATTTTGGCTTATCCCAGAGAGCCGGCCCCCGTTGTACCTCCGCCAGAGATAACCTATGGAGAATTTCCTGTAGAATTGGTATACGAAATTGATGGAGAAATCGTTACGGTTTCGGATATTTATGTATGCGAATACGAGGGATACCGCCATCGGCGTCATGAATGGAAGGCTTATATGAAGCGCACTGGTGAACTTGGTTTTGTCCTTCACAAAGACCTGTTTACCAAGATTTACTGTCGGATTGGCTATGCGGATTATTATATGGGAGAGAATGTTGAAGCACCAGGTATGGAGGCCGTTGTTATATATAAAGATTTCAGCGGATCCGGTGTTTTGTTTCCAGCCGAACTGTATGAAAAGCACAAGATAAAACTGATTTCTTGGACTATGCCTGAGCCGATTGAGAATTCTTTTCCTGACGGATATACACAATAACCGGTGTATATTCGTGCCATTTTGACAACGTCATTACTCCGGTATTCAACATTCAAAAATCAAAAATACAGTATTTTTCACCCGTGCCGTTTGGTGAAGTAGTCAATAGATAGTAGACACAAAAAAACCTATGCCACCAGTTCTGTTCTAAACAGGACTGGTGGTTTTCCTTGCGTTCATAAAAATATCTTGCAAATTCTACCAAACTGTGTTCGACATTATAATAAGTAGAACCGTGTAACCAAGCGTGTTTTGCCATTCCCAACTAATATTTATAACCCTGACAGCTTCTGTCAGGGTTTTCTTTTACAATAATTATAGCAACGTAAGATCAAGAAAAAGGAAAACAGAATGGATGAAATAAAGATTCTACTGGAAAAATTGGAGCAGATTCAGAAGGCCGCCGGCGAAGCGATGCAGATCCTGCAGCGCATTTCTTCCCCGGAGAATCGCGGGCGGCAAGAGAACATCGATTACGACCCGGATAAATATCTGCATCATTGGACATATGAGAAAAAGGAATAAAGAAAGGCCTTGTAAATCAAACGATTTACAAGGCCTGTTTTCTGATGCAGTTAGGGAAGAGTGCGGAACGGAATTCCTTTGGTGGTAATAATCGACGTAAATGCCGGATCCACATAGAAAGCATCCTCGATCTTCAGCGCTTTCCCTGCAGGGGTGAGTACCCAGCTTCCCAGATTGTTTTTTGCCCAGCCGCTACCGGCAAAACCATTACCACTGCCGACGGATATGTGGAAGTGGTACGCATAGGCACCGTCTTTTCCTTCGCGGAACATAGCGTCGCTACGTGTGAATTTGTTTCCGGCTGTGATTTTGCTGAGATCGTCGTCGTCGGGGTGGATCACCATCATAACGAGATAGTCCTGGCCACAGGGCATGACAACTTTGTCTGTGGATTTGAGCCAGATCGTGTTCACGCCGCTACCGCCAACGCCGTACACACGGTATACTTCCATTTCGTCGCATGGGCAATACATCCATGCGCGAGAGGCGTTGTCTGCGGCTTCATCCGTGGGATAATCGTAAGGTTTTCCTGTGGAACACGTCAGATGGCTGGTTGTTCCGTCGTACTTCTGCGTAATGCGCATCTTTTTACAAGGATATACTGCGTAGTTCTTTTTGTACATGGAGATGGATGCTGTGTTTTGTACAGTATCCTCGCCCGACTTTGTACAAACGAATTTCCATTTTTGGGAATCGGATGATGTGTTCTTGATTGACCAGGTTACATCCGCTCCGTTGGCGGTGTTTTCCGCCGTCAGGTACAACCCCTGCCTTACCAACTTGATTCGGCATAGGCATTGTGCCGCATCCAGAATTTCAAACGCTACAAGAGAATCGTCTACCGTTTCGTCATCGGTATTCCAGGGCCAGGCGATCGCGTTATTGTCAACCATATTGCGGTTTACCACATAGGCTGTGTTCCGCTTGCTTTTCAAAATACCGTAGTCGCCGTACGATTCATAAACGAATGTCTGATCGTTGCTGCCCAGATCCTCGTACAGCGAGAACCGAGTTCCTTCCTTGATGGATGTGCCTGCGACAGATGTGTGAAGATTCAATACCTTATTACTGCCTTTTTGACAAATGAATTTGTATTCTGCCATGTTTTTCTCCTTCTTTAATGTATCGTTTCCCGACGGGCAGATGTTGTCCATTGGGATAGTGTTTCTACTCAAAAAACAAAGAGGAGAATATGTGTGAAAAGTAAATGCAGAGTGATGGAAAAAATAACCTCCGAACTGTGACGTTCAGAGGTTATTAGTCTTTGGTTTTACGTGGGGATACATATGGGGCGATATATTCCTGTAATTTTGCCCGATCAAGGACAGCTACAAGAGAGCGGGCATTACCCGTACGAGTGATGTATGTTTTATCTCCTGTTTTGACGTATGCGTAGAGTTGTTCGTAGGGGTTGTAACCGGCATCCTTTAGGACGGAAATGATGTACTTTACTGTTTTGTTGAAATCATAGTTCATTATTATCACGTCCTTTCCGTTTCGTGTGATCAAGTTGCAGCTATCGCAGAAGCAACCTCTTCTGAAGGTTGGGCTTGGTGTAAGTTCATAGCATAATGCTATTATACTCCAAAATCAGCCAAAAAGCAAGGAATCTCCCAAATCTGTCAAGCTAAATACCCGATTAGGCAAGATGAATGCTGATTTTAACCGTACTGATTGACTTATGACATTCATCCAATTGACAGATACAGTGCATTGTAGTATAATAGTTACGGATTTGATATTTCTGCGTATCCTAAAAGGACCGTAACACGAAGGGCGCGAGCCTTAGTGTAGTTAAGATTGTATTTGAGCCACAGGATTGCTATGCCCATTTACGGGTATGGAGCTTCTGTGGCTCTTTTTGTTTTTCTTGCCTTCGATGGCAGCGGAGTAATCCGCACAACGGGAAAGATTTCATGCGACGATAATCGTTGTGATGACATCTTTCCCGTTTTTATTTTGCCTATTTGCCGATTACGGCTTAGGAAATATATAAAAACAGAAAGGTGGCACACACAATGAACGAAGCAAAACTCTATGCCGACAATTTCGGCGCAGCATTCTCCGAGGAAACAGGATTTCTCCATTTTCTCAGAGAAAGAACGGACAGCGGATGGTGGAGACGTGAAGATTCCCGTGATCTGCATTTTTTTGCACTGGATGATGAATCCGAAGAAAGCGGAAATTACAGAGGTGCATGCGTGGATAACGGAACCGAGGACATCATGAACGACACCATGGAAAACACCCGTCTGCTTCTGCAGGCACAGGATCGGTGTTACCCGCTGAGAACCTGCGCGATCAAAAGCATTCTGGAACGTGCAAAGATCTCTGGAACAGCACTGAACAAAGTGGAAAAGCCCGTCCTTGCAAGAATCCTCAATTACTGTATGGGCGTGGCAACCGGCAGCGCACTCCTCCGGTACAGCGAAGGCAAGATTTCGGCAGTACACGGCGGAGACAGCTCGGAGTATGCCATTCTGGAGATGTCGGAGCTTTTCGAAGCAATGGCAGACTACCTGAATGCGACCTAACCCGGCTGTCAGTTCGCAGGTGCATCCTACGATCACTCCATTGCTACGGCAGTGTGGGAGATCTGTCAGGACTCCCTGAACGAAACCTACAAGGAAGCACTGGAAGCCTGCGGCATCCCCTATGACACTCTGAAGCCCGCACTCCGGCTTACAAGTTCGGATGTAGGAA
>JAZSCY010000038.1:0-5344 GCA_045530875.1 Eubacteriales bacterium | reverse complement strand
CTCACCCGCATCCGAAAGACTTCTTTGCCGCACACCGTGCAATATAGGACACTCTCACTAAAACCCTCCGTTGTGCAGGTGGGAGCCACCTCGTTCTCGATGACACACCGCAAACCGTGGTGCCTATGGGCTTCGTTCTTGCTTTTCACAACCGCCGCGATGGCACAGCCTGACAGCAGGACAACAAGGCAAACGGCCAGGATCCGCACCCAACGCGAGTGCTTCTTTTCGGGAATCGCAGGCGGTGCTTTCCCTCCATCCGTTTCGGGCGCGGAAAATTCTGTTTCTCCCTCATAATCCTCGTTCAGCAGATAATCCGCCGTCACGCCGCACAGCTTGCTGATCCGGAAAATGTTCTGTGCATCCGGCAGTGCGGTTCCGTTTTCCCAACGGCTGATCGCCTGGCGGGACACATCCAGTTTTTCCGCAAAATCCTCCTGCGACCACCCGTATTCTTTTCTGAGCGCGATCAGTTTGTCTGACAATTTCATCCTAATACCTCCTTGGTTTGGTGAAGTCATTATAGCAAAAAGGGCCCCAAATTCCACCGCATCCGCCTTACAATTCCGCAACAAGACTTTACAAAACGGCAAATTTGCCGGTTTTTTCGCGAAATCGGCTTTGACTCGCCCCTCTGCATGCATTATATCACACCTTGGGGATATTGGAAACAAACAAAAATCCGTCCTCTTGCGAGAACGGATTTTCAAACGAGGTATATTGCATCCATTTTATTGCTTTTATGCAAACGGATTACACAAAAAGACAACCGAGGCAATCCCGAAAACGACGCCAACCCATTGCTTTTTGGAAAGCTTTTCCTTGAACAGCAGCACCGCCGCGAGTGTGGCAAGCACGAGACCGCCGCCGTTGACGATCGGGAAAAACACCGCGCTGTCCATAACTCCCGAAAGATAGAGATTGAATTTATTATTGATCGCCACGCAGGCTCCGCTTGCAATCATAATTCCAAGCAAGAACCACACCTGCGTTTTGCTCTTCACCTCCTGCTCTTTTGCCTCCTCCGAGCGCGTTTTCAGCAAATAAGCAAATATCGAGCACAAAAAGGCCGATGCAATAAATGCGACGATCAGAAAAGCATTCAGCTCATCGCGGTATGAGGAACTCTGGTGCACCTTCTGCATAACTCCGATACCACCCGTCGCGGCAAAGGCGATCAAACACAGAAAAAGCCATTTTACATTTGCTTTCTTCTCACTGTTGTCGTTCTCTGCGGCAAGCGTAAAGCTGACCAGCATCAGCACAATTCCAACAATTTGCGCCCAACCCAATCCCTCGCCAAAAAACATTGCGCCCGACAGCGCGGATATGAGCGTGGAGAAAGATATAATAACCGAGGTGTAAGACATGGGGCCGACTTGAAGCGCGGCTATGTTCGTGATCCCTTGCAGGGCGGTAACAGCACCGAACACCACACCCAGTGCGATCGTAAATACAGAAGGCGTCCCAAAGCCTCCCCAGAGCAGCAAAATCAAAGCGGCTGTCAGGCAGCCGACGGCATTGAAAACAAAGCCGCCCGCCAGGCCTTCGGTTTTATTGGTGTAGTATTTTTTGGCAATGTTACCGCTAAGAGCCGCGGCAAGAGATACGATGAGAGTAATCGTTGTATTCATATCTTCTTCACCCACATAAGCTTGGCGGTACGCGGCGCATCCAATCGAAGTTCTATGCTGCCGCCCGTAATTGTTTCCTTACGGCTGTCTTCATCGGTGAGGGCATATGTATCTCCGTCAGCAGCAAACGGCAGAGATACACTAAGCCGATCCGCATCGCACTCTTCCTGCCGGAAGGCCAGGAGAACACCCTCTTCTTTTTCCGGATCATAATAGATGAAAGCGGTAAAACCGGCGGTGTCCCTTCCGTTATGCCACGGAGTCAGCGTGTAAAACTCTTTAAGCAGGTACGGCGCTACCCTTTTCCATTCCTGCAGTCCGAAGCGGAGCATATCAAAATTCTGCTCTGCATCATACACGAATTGCGAGTCCACGTTCAAGGCAGGAAGATAGGACGCACGCCAAATGTAAGGATCACTGGCGCCCGTAGAAGCAAGTTCTGCCGCTTTTTCTTTTGTGTTCGCTCCGCAGAAGGGAATCCATTTGTTAAATGCGGTAGTCATAGAAAGACGGAGCGCGACAGTCGTTCTGTCACTGTCACTCCGAAGGAGCGGAACGCCTCGGCGCATAGATTCAAGATCGTTTCTTCCTCCGCCGCCCGCACAGGAATCCACAAAGCCACCGCCGCCGTACGAGAGCGTGCAAGCAATAATATCATCCCATATTTTATAGTGACCGATAATAAACTTGGACTCTGTGATACCACACCGACTCTCCCCCTCCAGGGTGTCCAGGTGATTCCACAGTTTTGCAGCGTTACAGTTATTATCCTCCCGATACATTTCCACTTTGTTTTCACGGAGCATCTTGCATATCCGCTCCGTCGTCCACTTCAGGCACGCAGGATCGCCGATATTATTGGAAATCGTTCTTTCTCCCTCTACACGAATCGCCCAATCCATATTGTAGCCGTAGTTCTTGGCAAGATTTTCGGGATCCGTTACTCGCTCGGGCTCAAACCAAACAAGGGTTTTCATACCGTGCTCGCGGGCAAAATCCGTGGACTCGAGGAAGGTTTTTCCCGGCCACTTGTGGGGATCCAGTTCCCAGGTGCCGACCGTATCCCACCAGTCGTGTCCCTTCACATAAGACTCGGCGCTTGTACCGTCCGGGCTGACATACCAGCCCGCGTCAAACCATCGGTAATCCACCTTTGCCCCTTCCGCAATCATCTTTTCCAGAGACGGTCTCCAGGTGGTGTGGCGCTCGGATATGCTTCCATCCGAATTGGGAAGGCCCGTATCGTTCGCAAGGCAGCAGGTAGAGAAGGGCGCAAGAGAAGTACCGCTCGCGTCCGCCTTCGGCATATTATGGCGGATAAACCAGTCCCGCCAAAAATTGGCAGCGTAATGCTCGTCTCTCACCCTATACGGGGCGAGCACAAACAGCGCGGTCCGTATTGTTTCGCCGGGCTTCAGATAGGTTTTCAAACCGTTGACCGAGGATGCAGTATAGATCGCAGTATCACCGCACGCGGAAAAGGAGGCCTTCCACGTTCCTGCCCAACCAATGGCCAGCATCGCGCCGCCGTCGCCGTATTCCAAATTAAAGTACGGGAAATTTCCGTGGGTAGCCCGTCCCGAGTCGGAGGAAAACTCCACCGTATGATCGGGGGCGTTTTGCAGATCGATACAGTACGGTCTGTACTGATTGCCGTGATCTCCCAAAATTCCCTTTAAAACGGGGTGCTCACCCACAAAGGAAAGCTCTGTTTTCAAACCTTCTATCACACCGCTGTTCTTATCCGAGGTGTTTTCAAACCACACCGTCCATTCGGTAACACCATGAGAAAAATAATGCGTAAGAATCAGCTTGATTTCTAAAGTCTGCAAAAAACAAAACGTACACGTTTGCGTTTCCGTCTCATTCGATTGCATGACGTCTTTATAGATAAGAGTAAAATACTTCTCCGAAAAGCCCTTATATTCTGTACCGTCATAAACAAACGAAAACGGCATTTGGGACAGATCCGCCGATAACGCACGGTACGCATCGGTTGCCGGAAGGTTTTCGTAATTTCTTCTCATTTTTTCCCTCTACCTGCAATTTTAATTGACAAAGGACTCTATATGTGATATCATACCACTTGAATTATTATATTTGTATGCTTTTTCTTTCACTTTATGTAAAATTTCACTCATTAGGAGAAATATGTACGAACCAAAAAATTTGCCGCAATTAAATGAGACGATAAGCGCTTTATCCGGCATGCGTTTTTCTGTTGTTTACAATAACAAATATCAAAAAATGGATGACCCCGATGCTGACCCTTTGCATATTCACAACTATCTTGAAATTTTTATCAACGTATCAAGTGATATATCCTTTTGGGTAAATAACAATCTGTATCCCGTCCCCGTGGGAGATGCGATAATATCTTGCCCCAGCGATATACATATGGGCATTTTTCAGAAGTCTTCCGTGCATGAACACGTATGCATCTGGGTTGATGCGGATTTCGCCTCCCCCATATTTTCGTTTTTGCAAAAAGAGGATTTTTGTCCGTTATTCTCCTTTGACGAAAAAACAAAAAAGGAATTGCAGTCTCTTGTCTTCTCTCTGCTTGACATATGCGAGAAGGAAGGATCGGAACTTGAAAAAACCGCGTATCTGCTCCGGATCCTGGCGATATTCGAAAAGAAAACATCCCATGATACCACCGCGCAAGCGGAGATCCCCGAGCCGCTTCAAAACATATTGGACGATATTCACGAAAATTTTTCCGACATCCGTAGTGTCAACGACATTTTGACATCTCACTTTGTAAGCTCCGCCACCCTAACCCGATGGTTCCGAAAACACCTCCATTCGTCCCCAAGAGATTATCTCGAATCGGTGCGGCTTTCCCATGCAGCCGTTTTGCTATCCAACGGATATTCTGTAACCGAGGCGTGCATGCACTCCGGTTTTTCGGATTGCTCCCATTTTATCGTCCTTTTCAAAAAGAAATTTGGAGAAACGCCGCTGAAATATAAGAAAAAAGTGAAAACGAACCAGGCTTTTTAAACACAACCGTTTTGCAAAACAATGAATGATACAAACAAAAATCCGTCCTCTTGCGAGAACGGATTTTCGTTTGGGTAGAGTTGACAAAAAGGATGCCACTCATAAAACATCATTTATTTCATAAAAATTCGTATGATATGCGAAAAAAGGTGTTTTTGAAGATTTTAATTTAACAAGGTAAAAGGAATCATCGACTTCTGAATACGAATAAACCTTATCGTTGACCACAATTCTTCCGCTACGGAAATACAACGCATTCTCCTGTTCTATACGTTGATAGTAACTTTTTAGCTCTTGGCCTTTTTGATATAGTTTTTCTTTGCTAACGCTAAATCTTCCACTTTTAATTTCAAAGAATTTCAAATAATAATAGCAAAGAAGAAATCCTAATATAAACAGTATAATGACAGGTACAATAATCATTACTGCAGTTGGGCTTACAAAATTAAGATGACGAGGAGGCAAATAAACTCCATTTGCATAAAGAACGGCATATATAATGTAAAACAAAATCGAGATACTCAGAAAGGACGTCAACCAAACAGTAACGGCTTTACGTTTGTTTAAAAGAGCAAGCAGATCGTGCTGTATATCTTGCTTGGTTATTGCTTGTTTTTTCATACATCCACCGCCTTTCCGGTTTCAGTATAGCACACTTTAGGGCGGGTTGCAATATATAAATGCTTTTCGCCTAAGTGAAAAGC
>JAZSCY010000176.1:0-2363 GCA_045530875.1 Eubacteriales bacterium | reverse complement strand
CAAGTACGATTACCGTCAGTATCTGGATATTTTCTCCGTGGTATTCCAGGATTATCTGCTCCTTGCTTTGCCGCTTGGTAATGGTGTTTCCGCCTCCGCCACGTGGGACGAGGAAAAGGCGGAGCGATGCCTGCGCGAAGTGGGCTTTGGGGAGCGGTACGATCAAATGCCCAAGAAATTGGACACCCCGATTTACAAGTATTTCGATGACGAGGGTGTAAACATCTCCGGCGGTGAAAAACAGAAGATTGCGCTTGCTCGTGCACTATATCGGGACGCGCCGTTTATCATCCTGGATGAACCGACAGCGGCGCTGGATCCTATCGCCGAAGCGGAGATTTACTCCAAGTTTGACGAGATCGTGGGCGACAAGACAGCGATCTATATCAGTCACCGTCTGTCTTCCTGCCGATTCTGCGACAAGATCGTGGTGTTTGATCAGGGCGAAATCGTGCAGATCGGCACTCATGAGGAACTCCTCACCGACGAGAACGGTAAATACTATGAGATGTGGCACGCACAGGCACAGTATTACACGGAGAATAAAGCATCATGAGTTGTGAGTGCATTCTCTCGCATCTTCGAATACTATGCTTGACAGCAATACTGATGTGACTGTAGATCAACTTTCTATTATGGATTATCTAAGAAAGAGGGAGGCATCTGAGTGGTTGAACATGAGATATGCATCATGAGCACTGACAGCGAGATGGATGAAAAAGGCTATGTGCATTGGAGAGCATGGCACGAAACATATACAGGAATTATACCGGACGATTATCTGTGTAACGTAACATTGGAAAAATGCGTAAAGATGGCGCACAAGTTTCCCCAAAACACTTTGTTATTGAAAATTAATCATAGAACTGTTGGATTTGCTTGCATCAAGAAACGTACCGATGTAAAAGATGCCAATGAGATTATCGCAATTTACCTTTTGGAAAAATATCACGGGAAGAAATTAGGGTATGATTTGTTAAAACACACAGTTTCTTTGTTTGAGGATAGTCTACCCATTGTATTATGGGTTCTAAAAGGAAATGAGAAAGCAATACGTTTTTATAAGAAAGTTGGATTTGAGTTTACGGGAAATGAAAAAGACTGTCCGTTTGGAATTGAATTACAAATGGAGATGAAGAGTTTGACTATATGACGATGTAATAAAACACCGCTGGGAGCAGGCGTAATGGTCGCTCCCGGCGGTGCATTAACACATATGATAGCAAAAAACAAATCCGAACCAATTTCGATTCACGAAATAGTTCGGATTTGTTACGTTTGGTGACCCGTGGGGGAATCGAACCCCCGTCTTCGCCGTGAGAGGGCGACGTCTTAGCCGCTTGACTAACAGGCCATTTCGTTTCAGCCTGTATAGTATATCACAGGACTTTTGAAAATGCAAGCCTTTTTTCAAAAAAACTTGAAAAATATTTTTTTCTGTGAAACGCGTCCGGCAGGCAGTGCCTGCCCCAATCCCGGGTGCGGTTGCTGCCTGCCTTTTTATTTGTCACACACCGGTGCGATTTCGTCAGGAAGAATTCGACCGCTCAGGGTGACCAGGCGGGCGGTGTGATGGATGGCGGGCAAAAAACGTTCCATCACATCGGTGGTGCGCACTCGGATGCTGCTGGTATTGATGCAGGGATGACAGCAGAAGTACTCTTCCTCATATACATCCCGGTCGATGAGTAGCTGCACCCGATTTTCCCGATCGTTGGCCAGTCCCATCAAGGAAACAGAGCCGGGGGTCAGTCCCAGATAGTCCGCCATATGGATTTCATCCGCAAAGGACAGGCGGGTACTCATGATCTGCGCGGAAAGCTCCTTGGTCTTGAACGGCTTGTCGCCGGGCATGAGGAGAAGATAAAATGCACTTCCGTTGCTGTTGCGCAGAAAAAGATTCTTGCACATTTTCGTGCCGAAAACCGCATCGATTGCGGCGCATGCCTCCATGGTGAAGGCGGGAGCGTGATCGATTCGGTCGTAGGGGATGGACAGGGAATCCAAAAGGGAATAGCAGGCCTGCTCCACCGGAATGCGGGCCGGATCGTGGGGATTTCCGTGGCAGATGTTCATACAGTATCTCCGTTGAGGTTTTGGGGATATGGTAGCACATCCGAGGAAAAAAAGCAAGAAAAAACAGGAAGGAAATTTACAACCCCACCGAAATGCGTTCACACATACGGGAAATTTCTGTGGTATAATGTACCCATTCCGAGAAGGGGTAGGGATTTTATGGGAAAGTGGAAGAATAAACTGATTGCGTTTATGTACGGCCGCTACGGCGTGGATGCGCTGTATTACGGGCTGAGTGTGGTGTGGATGGCATTGTGGATCGTGGGCACGGTTACGGAATCTCCCGT
>JAZSCY010000299.1:0-5148 GCA_045530875.1 Eubacteriales bacterium | reverse complement strand
TCTCCCTACGTGGGCTACTTCTGGGAGCGTGGCCTGTTCGGCACCATGGAGCCTACAGATTTTATGCCCGACAAGACCGTTTCCACAGAAGATTTTCTCAGCTACATGTTCTTTGCCCTGGGCTTTGATGCCGACGGCAAGGATTACAGCACGGCACTGACCGGACAGAGCGGTATCCGCGCCGGCATCTGCACTGAATTGAAGGATTCCATCACCCGCGGTGACGCGGTGATGATGATGTTCCGCACGCTGAACGCACAGATGGCGGGCAGCACAAAGCTTCTCTCCCAGAAACTTCTGGAGGAGGCCGCACTCTCCTATCAGGATGTCCAGTTCCTTCTGTGGGAAACGGATGAAAAGAAGGTAGAGGCGTATATCGAACAGTCCGAGTATACCACCGAAAAGATTCTGCCGGACGGCAAGTACACCATCGCTCTTGTGGGAACGGATCGCTGCCTCAACGTGGCGATCAGCAACGGCCAGAAGGATTACGAAGGCGTTGGCGTCAACGTGTGGGCACGCACCGGAGATGTATCTCAGAAATTCCGTACCGTGCGCACCGAGGAGGGTACGTACAAGCTGTACTCCTGCGCATCGAGTGCAGGCTTCCATCGGATCCTCGGTATCGGACATTACGGCACCACCGGCTTGTACAGCACCAATTCCACCTATGCGGGTGAGTATTATATCCGTTATTCCGACTCGGGCGACGGCAGCTGGTATCTGATCAGCGTGAAGGATTCCGAGAAAGTGCTGGGATCCTCCGGCAGCCGCAACGGTGCCTCCGTGACCATGGCCGAAAAGGGCAAGGACGGCGTTTTGCAGAAATGGGCGTTTGAGTTCGACGGTGTGGTCAATACCGAAGGATATGAGTATGCGCTGTATCCCTCCGATACCCTCCGCGTAACCCAGGGCGCTTACGGCAATTATTCTCACCAGAAGCAGAACGCGCTGGATATTACTACCGACAACCGCAGCGTATACGCTCCCTTCACCGGAAAAATCGTTCGTATCGACCGCGGCTATTCCCGGTATAATACGGTATGGCTGCAGAGCTGTGATAAGGTTGTGTATGCGGACGGATCGGTGGACTACATGACCGTCGTGTTCATGCACGATAACAACGTCAGCGATCTTTCCGTGGGACAGATCGTGGCGCAGGGCGAGTATTTCTACGATATGGGTGTTGCCGGCGGTGCCACCGGTTCCCATGTGCACATCGCGTGCATCCGCGGAAAATACAGCTCCAAAATGGCTCTGACGGGCAGCGGTGACGTGCGGGTGGAGAAAGCGTTCTTCTTACCTGAGGATATCACGGTCTACGCCGGATATGGCCTGGACTGGGTCACCTTGAATTGATAATATAGGCCGCCGCCTCGTCTGAGTGCGGCGGTTTTTGCCCCAAATGCAATCCTACAAAAGGAGTCAGGCATATGTCTTACGATTTGAATACGGCAAGGGCGCGGGTGGAATACCTGCGGCAGCAGATCGAGCATCACAGACGGCTTTATTACGAAAACGATGCTCCCGAGATCAGCGATTTTGCCTTTGATGCGCTCTTTGAAGAACTGAAGGATCTGGAAAACCGTTTTCCCGCATTGGATACCCCCGATTCCCCCTCTCACCGGGTGGGCGGCGGCGTGTCGGAAAAGTTTTCCGAGGTAAAGCATCCCGCCCAGATGGGATCTTTGACGGACGTGTTTGATTTTGATGCCCTGCGCGCCTTTGTGGAGGGCGCCAGACAGGCACTGATCGAGGCGGGCGAGGAGGAGATCTTTTTCACCGTGGAGCCGAAGATTGACGGGTTGTCCGTGGGATTGAGTTACGAAATGGGAAATTTGGTGATGGGCGCCACCCGCGGCGACGGCTTTGTGGGAGAAAACGTGACGGAGAATATCCGCACCATTCGCTCCATCCCCAAAAAGGTGGATTGCACCGCTCCCATGGTGGTGCGGGGCGAGGTCTATATGCCCCGGGATGTGTTCTATACCTTGAACGCGCAGAGGGAGGCCGCCGGCGAGAAGCTGATGGCCAATCCCCGGAACGCGGCCGCCGGATCGCTGCGGCAGCTGGACGCGGCCATAACGGCGGAGCGTCAGCTCAGTATTTTTGTCTTCAATCATCAGTGGGGCAGTCTGTATTCCGACGGAACCCCCTGCACGCGCCATAGCGAAACCGTGGCCCGCATGGAAGAATTGGGTTTCCCGGTCATTCGCCTTCTTGCGGTGACAGAAAGCGCGGAGGAGATCCTTTCCGCTGTGGAATCCCTCGGCCGTGAGCGGGATTTCCTGCCTTACGATATCGACGGCGCGGTGGTGAAGATCGATTCGCTCTCCCAAAGAAAAATCCTCGGCGAGGGAAGCAGTACCCCCAAATGGGCGGTGGCCTACAAATATCCGCCGGAGCAGAAACAGACCAAATTGCGGGATGTGACGTTCCAGATCGGCCGCACCGGTGTGCTGACGCCGGCGGCGGAATTGGATCCTGTGCGGCTGGCGGGAACTACTGTGTCCCGGGCCACGCTCCACAACCTGGATATTATCCGGGAGCGGGATATCCGCATCGGCGATACGGTGATCGTGCAGAAGGCGGGAGATATTATCCCCGAGATCGTGGGCAGCGTGGCGGCCAAGCGGGACGGAAGCGAAAAGCCGCTTGCTGTGCCGGAAGTGTGCCCCTCCTGCGGGGAAAAGCTGATCTTTGACCGGCTGGATGAGGAGGATATGGCGGGCGAGAGTGCCTGCGGTGCCCTGCGGTGCATCAATCCTGCCTGCCCGGCGCAGAGAGAGCGGCGGCTGATCCATTTTGCCTCCAAGGGGGCGATGAGCATTGACGGCATGGGCCAGCGGATCGTGGGACTGCTTCTCTCGGAGAATCTGATCGCTGATGCGGCGGATATCTATACCCTGACCAAGGAGCAGTTGGCCGCCTTGCCTCGTTTGGGCGAAAAATCGGCGGAGAATCTGCTCTCCGCCATCGAATCCTCCAAGGAGGCGGGGGCTGCCCGGCTTTTGTACGCCTTGGGCATCCGCCATACGGGAGAGATCGCTTCGGCGGCGATTGTGAATCATTTTGGTTCCGTGGATGCGTTGTTTGACGCTACGGAGGAGCAGCTTTGCGAAATCGAGGATATCGGTTCTGTGACCGCCGCCGCTGTGCGGGAATGCTTTGCGCTGCCGGAAACCCGGTATCTGATCCATCGCCTGCAGGCTGCGGGGGTAAAAACCGCTCTTACACGGACGGAGGAAGAATTGCCGCCCATCTTTGCGGGGAAAACCTTCGTTTTGACGGGAACGCTTCCTACCCTGTCCCGGGATGAAGCATCCGAGATGATTCGTGTCCGGGGCGGAAAGGCCTCCTCGTCTGTGTCGAAAAAGACAGACTTTGTGCTGGCCGGTGAAAAGGCCGGCTCCAAATTGGACAAAGCCAACGCTTTGGGCGTAAAAGTGATCACGGAGGCGGAATTCCTTGCCATGCTGGAAGGCGGTGGCGAGGCATGACGTGGCTGTGGATCCTTTTGGGCGCGCTTGCTCTGCTTCTGCTTATACTCATCGGCGGATCGGTCTATATGTACCGCTTCGGTTTAAGCCGCCGTCCCTTTCCCTGGAGCAAGGAATACCGGGATCCGTGGGCAAAACGGCCCAGCGAGCCCCGGCTGGTGGATGGCAAACCCTTCAATCCGGGCGGATGGGGCGACGCTATCGTGGCGGGGGAGCAGTGGATGTACGACACCTACCACCAATCCGGCCGCCGGTACTATATGACCTCCTACGACGGCCTCAAATTGGCGGCGGATTATTTTCCTCCCGAGGGAGATACGCCCCGGGCCATCATCCTGTTGGCCCACGGATACCGCTCCGGTCCGCTTCTGGATTTCTCCATTTCCACAAAAGAAATGCTGGAGATGAATCTGGGATGCTTTATCATCCATCACCGTGCCCATTGGGCCAGTGAGGGCGATCTGATCACCTTTGGTGTGAGAGAACGGTACGATGTGCGGGATTGGGCCCGCTTTCTGGAAAAGGAATTCCCCGGCACCCCGGTGATCATGGATGGCTTGTCCATGGGCGCCGCCACCGTAATGGCCGCCGCCGCACTGGATCTGCCTTCCAATGTGAAGGGCATCATCGCCGACTGCGGATATACGTCCATGCGGGATATTTTTGATAAGATCATCCGGGAGTGGTTCCATTTGCCCCCCTTTCCGCTGGTGCATATCACGGATCTGTACTGCCGCATCCGCCACGGTTTCGGCTTTTCCGATGTGAACAGTGCCGAAACGCTATCGCATGCCAAGGTGCCCGTCCTTCTTGCCCACGGCCAGGCGGATACTTTTGTTCCCCATGCCATGGGACAAAGGATCTACGATGCCGTCAAGGAAAAGATCGACATCACCTTCTTCTCCGTGCCGGAGGCGGAGCACGGCCTCAGTTATCTGATGGATAATGCGGGCTACCGTCGGTTGATTGGAAAACTTCTTGACAAATGCCTAAAATAACTCTTGACGGCTTTGTCAAGTCGCGGTATAATATGTTTGAGAAAATTCTGTACATATAAAGGAGATACTACTATGAATGAATTTCTGAATACCCTGGCGCAGGCATCCTTGGACATTGTCCTTCGCATTCTGGGTGTGGTCCTGGTTTTGGTGATAGGCCTTCGCTTGGGTAAATTCCTGGCCAAGAAGTTCAAGGAAGCCAAGGCCAATGAAAAAATGGATGATACCATTCGCAATCTGTTCAGCAATCTGATCCGCTGGGCAATCAATGTGCTGGTGATCGTGACGATCTGCGGCCTGTTGAATATCCCCACCGCTTCCATCATCGCGGCCATCAGCGCTATCGGTCTGGCTGTCGGTCTGGCGCTCCAGGGCGGTCTGTCCAATATCGCCGGCGGTATTATGATCATTCTATTCCGCCCCTTCCGCATCGGTGACTGCATCACCAACGGCACCTATACCGGCACCGTAGTGGACATCGGCCTGTTCTATACCACATTGACAACCCCTGACAACAATTCCGTTGTGATCCCCAACGGCTCTCTCATGAATTCCTCCATCCTCAATTATTCCCGTCACGACAAGCGCCGTGTGGATCTGGATTTCTCCGTGGCATACGATGCCGATATGGATCTGGTGAGAAAGGTGCT
>JAZSCY010000319.1:0-6815 GCA_045530875.1 Eubacteriales bacterium | reverse complement strand
GCGGGAGGTCATCATGCGGTAGGGCTCGGCGGTGCCTTTGGTCACCAGATCGTCGATGAGCACGCCGATGTAGGAGGAAGAACGGGATAGAATCAAGGGAGCCCGTCCCTGCAGTTTTCCTACGGCGTTGATGGCGGCGATCAGACCCTGGGCGGCGGCTTCCTCGTAGCCGGATGTGCCGTTGAACTGGCCGGCGCCAAAGAGATTCTCCACCGCTTTCGTCTCCAGGGTGGGGTGCAGGGCGGTAGGATCGATGCAGTCGTACTCGATGGCATAGGCGTAGCGCATGATCTCCGCGTGATGGAATCCATTCAGGGAGCGGAGCATGCGGTACTGGACCTCCGCCGGCAACGAAGAGGAAAATCCCTGGAGGTAGATCTCGTCCGTATTCAGTCCCATAGGCTCCACAAAGAGCTGATGCCGGGGCTTTTCGGCAAAGCGGACGATCTTATCCTCAATGGAGGGGCAGTAGCGGGGGCCTGTGCCGTGGATCTGCCCCGAATACATGGGGGACAGATGGATATTCTCATGGATGATGCGATGGGTTTCCGCATTGGTGTAGGTGATGTGGCAGGGAATCTGGGTGATCCGGTTCAAGGCCGCCTCATCGGTGCGGCGGGAGAAGGGCACGATGTACTCGTCCCCCGGATGGATCTCCAACTCATCAAAATCGATGGATCGGCGATGGATGCGGGGGGGTGTGCCGGTCTTGAACCGCTGCAAAGGCAGTCCCGCCGCACGAAGCGATGCGGACAAAAAGGCCGCCGGCAGAGAATTGTCGGGGCCGGATTCCCTCTGCACCGTACCGATGTGGGTATGTCCCGAAAGATACGTTCCGGTGGAAATAATCACCGCCCGGGCCAAAAACTCCCCGCCGGGGCAGGCCACAACGCCCCGGACGATCTTTTTCCCGCCGGGCAATTCTTCCGTGAGAAGATCGGTGACTTCCGCCTGGATCAGATACAGATTGGACTGATTTTCCAGCACTTTTTTCATATGGGCGGTGTACACGGTGCGATCCGCCTGCACCCGTTTGGAGCGGACGGCGGCGCCCTTGCCTGTATTCAGCGTGCGGGACTGGATGGTAGCCACATCGGCCGCAAATCCCATCTCGCCGCCCAGGGCATCGATCTCATAGACCAGATGACCTTTTGCGGTGCCGCCCACGGAAGGATTGCAGGGAAGATTGGCCACCGCATCCAGCGACAGAGTGAAAAGAGCCGTTTTGCATCCCATACGGGCGGCGGCCAGGGCGGCTTCACATCCCGCATGGCCCGCACCAATGACAATAATATCGTACATAGGTTACTCCAAATGATAATGGATAACTGGGGCGGAAGGAAAATTTTGTGTCCGATCTCGCTGTACGAGCCCGAAAATTCCTTCCGCCCAAAATATTTATTTTATTCTTCCGTCTCAGAGAGGATTTCTTCCTCTTCCTTCTGTGCGGCGAGGGCAAAGTTGCAGATCTTATCTCCCTCGCTGAGACGCATCACGATAACGCCGCCAGCCGTTCTTCCGTAGGCGGGAATACCGGATACGGGGGTACGGATCACGGTACCGGAGGAGGTGATCATCATCACGTCATCCGTCTCCGTCACTACGGCAATACCGGTCAGATCGCCGGTCTTATCCGACAGATTGTGACAGGTGACACCGTGGATGGCACGTCCCTTGGGCTCAAACACCCGGGGATCCATCCGCTTACCGAATCCATTTTCGGTGATGGTCATCAGACGGTGCTCATCGTTCCATGCGCTATCGCGATACAAGGTAGCGGCACCCACTACGTAATCGTCGCCGGTGAGACGGACACCGATCACACCGCCGGCGGTACGTCCCATGACGCGGACACGGTTTTCCGCAAAACGGGCAGCCTGACCTTTGCGGGTAGCGATGATCACATCCGATTCACCCTCCGTGCAGGCCACGAAGATCAATTCGTCCCCGTCCTCCAACGTGAGAGCGATCTTGCCGCCCTTACGGGTAGGCCGGTATTCGCTCAGATTGGTGCGCTTTATGATACCGCCCTTTGTCACCATGATGAGGTTTTTCTCTTCGCTGAAATCGTCGTCCACGGGGATCATGGCCGTGATGGTTTCACCCGGCTCGAAATCCAAAAGATTGACGATATGCGTACCCTTGGCGGTGCGTCCCGCTTCGGGAATCAGGTAGGATTTTCTCGCATACACCCGACCCAGATTGGTAAACATGAGCAAGGTGGCGTGGCTGTGTACCACGGCGATCTTCTCGATGAAATCGTCCTCCTTGGTGGTCATGCCGATGATGCCCTTGCCGCCCCGGTTCTGTGCGGAGTAGGTATCGGCAGGCAGGCGCTTGATATAGCCGCCCCGGGTCAGAGTGACCACGCAGTCCTGTCTTTCGATCAGATCCTCGTATACGATATCGTCGGCGGCTTCCTCGATGGCGGTGAGGCGATCGTCGCCGTAGCGCTCGCGGATATCCAGCATTTCTTCCTTGATGATCTCTTGGATCTTGCCCTCGTCGGCCAGAATGGCACGGAATTCCTCGATGCTCTTGTACAGATCGGCCAGACGCGCCTCGATCTTCTGCCGTTCCATACCGGACAGACGGCCCAGGGTCATAGCCACGATGGCGGCGGACTGCTCCTCGGAAAAGCCGAACGCATTCTGCAGATTGATTTTCGCGTCGCTGACATCCTCGGAGGCACGGATGATGCGGATCACCTCATCGATGTTGTCCACGGCGATCTTGTATCCCTCGTAGATGTGGGCCTCCCGAAGTGCCTTATCCAGATCAAATTTTACCCGGCGGGTGATGACTTCCTTCTGGAACTGGACATACTCCCACAGCATTTGCTTCAGATTGAGCACTTTCGGCTCGCCCCGCACCAGCGCCAGCATATTGATGGCGCAGGTATCCTGCAGCTGGGTATATTTATAGAGCTGATCCAGAATGAGCGTGCCGCTCGCATCCCGGCGGTATTCGATAACGATCTTCATGCCGTCCCGGCCGGATTCGTCACGGATATCCGTAATGCCCTCGATTCTCTTATTCTTCACCTGGTCGGCCATGGCGGCCACCAGCATGGATTTGTTCACCTGATAGGGAATCTCGGTGATGATGATCCGGTGCTTTTCCTCCTGGATCTCCGCTTTTGCCCGCACCATTACCCGGCCGTGACCGGTCATGTATGCCTCATAAATGCCGGCGGTACCGTGGATGGTGGCGGCGGTGGGGAGATCCGGGCCCTTGATGTACTGCATCAGATCGGGGATGGAGCAATCGGGGTTCTCCATCAGATAGATGGTACCGTCAATGACCTCACGGAGATTGTGCGGGGGGATATTGGTAGCCATACCCACAGCAATACCCACAGAGCCGTTTACCAAAAGATTGGGGAAACGGGAGGGAAGTACGGAAGGTTCATTTCTCGTATTATCGAAATTGCGGTTCCAGTTGATGACTTCCTTCTCGATATCCCGCATCATCTCGTCGGCCAGGCGGGACATTCTCGCCTCGGTATAACGGTAAGCCGCAGCGCCGTCGCCGTCGATGTTACCGAAATTACCCTGACCTTCGATCAGCGTATAGCGGAGAGAGAAGGGCTGTGCCATACGAACCATGGTGCCGTACACGGCGGCGTCACCGTGAGGATGATACCGACCCAGCACGTTACCAACGGTGGTCGCGGATTTACGGAAGCCGTTGTTGTGGGTCAGCTTATCCTCATACATAGCGTAAAGGATTCTTCTCTGGCCCGGCTTCATACCGTCCCGCACATCGGGCAAAGCACGGGATACAATGACGGACATGGAGTACTCAATGAAGGATTTTTTGACCTCCCGCTCCATATCCACATCTATAATTTTCTGCTCCGGAAATTCCAGAGGATGAGGTGTCAAACGATTGTTATTTTCCAAAACCTACTCTCCAATCGTACAAAGATTTTTCCGCCTGCGCGGATACGTTAATAATGTCATCCGATCGCGGTGCTCAGATCCGGGTATTTGCCGCCCTGGGTCGCGATCTTTTTGGAAGCCACACGGGCCGCGGCATTCATGGATTTCTTCTCATCCATTCCCCGCTCGTATTTGGCGTACAGATACGCCGCCAAAAAGGAATCTCCGGCTCCTTTTGGAGTATATACCCGCTCCACAGGAACGCTGGCCACATGCATGGCGTCGTGTCCCTTCACCAGATAGGCACCGAGAGCACCGGCGGTGGCGAGAACGGTGGTTTCGCAGTCGGTGGTCACGCTGATCTCCGACGCGGCAATACCGATCTGATCCCGCATGATGCGTCTTTCGCTGAGCTGGGTAAGCTCGTCCAGATTGGGCTTTATGTAATCGGGATGGGCAGACAGCGCATACCGCAGGGCATCTCCGTCGCAGTCGCACACGGTGAGGGCACCTCTTGCACGGCAATAGCGGATCAGGGATTCATAGGTATTCTGGGGCATATCCGGGGGAATGGATCCGGCGAAGATCACCGCGGTATTTTCCGCACCGTTCTGATCGAGCAGCTTTTGCAAAAGAATATTCACCTTTTTCAGAATATCCGCCGTTTCCTCTGCGGGACGGATGCCCGCATTCTTTTTGCTGAGGAAATCCCGGTCCAGAACGGATTCGTCGCCCCGGACAGGAGGATTGTTGATCTCGCACTGTTTTCCGCTGAAGGAATAATCGGGGGAAACGATGGAGATGTTCACCCGCGTATCGGCCGTAGAGGAGATAGCGCGGACGCTCACACCCTCACTGTTCAGCATGCTCTTGACCTTTGCCCCGGTAAATCCTCCGAGAATGCAGATCGCGTCACTGTCACAGCCGAGGGCACGCAGGGTACGGGATACGTTGATTCCCTTTCCTCCGGGAGAAAAGGATGCACCGACGGAGCGGTTCAAGCCTTCCGTGGCCAAAGGTCCGGACAGAGCGATGTTCATGTCCAGAGCGGGATTCAGCGTAACGGTAATGTATTTCATAATCAGCGTGCCTTTCCTTGATCGGAGGGACGTTATACGTCCAGATACTCCGCGTATTTTGCATTTTTCGCAATAAACTCACGGCGGGGCTCTACCTTATCGCCCATGAGCAGCGAGAATATTTCATCACAGGATGACGCGTCTTCAATCGTTACAAGTTTCAGAGTCCGGGTTGTGGGATCCATGGTGGTCTCCCACAGCTGATCCGCGTTCATTTCACCAAGACCTTTATAGCGGTCGGTTTCCACGTTGACGCCGCCCAGTTCTTCGATGCATTTATTCTTTTCCGCATCGTTGAAGGCGTAGAGGATCTTTTTGGAATTCTTTTTATAAACCTTATACAGCGGCGGCATAGCCAGATAGATATGCCCCTGCTCGATCAGCGGCTTCATATGGCGGAAGAAGAAGGTGAGCAGAAGAATCTGGATATGGGATCCGTCCACGTCCGCATCGCTCATGATGACGATCTTGCCGTAGCGGAGCTTGTTGATATCCAAATCCTCACCCAGACCGCATCCCAGCGCCTGAATGATGGGGATCAGGGATTCGGTGGAGTACACCTTGTCCTGGCGTGCCTTTTCCACGTTCAGAACCTTACCTCTCAGAGGAAGGATCGCCTGGAAGCGGCTGTCGCGGCAGGATTTTGCCGTACCGCCTGCGGAATCTCCCTCTACCAGATAGAGCTCGGTGAGATCCGATCGCCGTTCGTTGCAGTCCGCCAGTTTGCCGGGCAAAGTAAGGGATGTGGACAGAGCACTCTTTCTCTCCCGCTCTCTTGCCAGGCGGGCCTTTTCACGGGCCACATAGGCAAGCACGGATTTGTCCATGATCATCTTGGCGGTGGCAGGATTTTCCTCCAGGAATTCCTTCAGTTTTGCACTGACCACCGTTTCCACTATGGTGCGGATCTCAGAATTGCCCAACTTCGCCTTGGTCTGGGATTCAAACTGAGCATCCGGCAGTTTCACGGAAACTACGGCGCACAGTCCCTCACGCACGTCCTCACCGGAGAGATTTTTATCCTTCTCCTTAAGGGCGCCTTTTTTGCGGGCGTATTCGTTGATGACTTTGGTGAGCGCCGCCTTAAATCCGGTCTCATGGGTACCGCCGTCGATGGTGGACATATTGTTGGCGAAGGTCACGATGTTTTCATTGTAGGAATCGTTGTACTGCATGGCCACTTCGGCGGTGATGTCACCCTTTTCCGCCTTCATGTAGATGACCTCGGGATGAATGGCATCGCATCCCTTGGCGGCATTCATGTGCTCCACAAAGGAACGGATACCGCCCTCGTAGCACAGATCGTCCACACGGGGCACCAAAATTCCGTTTTCATCCTCTACCATCTGATTCGGACGCTCGTCCCGCATGGTGATACGGACACCGGCGTTGAGGAATGCCTGCTCCCGCATGCGCTTGAGCAGATAATCGTAATCGAATTCGATGGATTCCCGGAAAATCTCCGAGTCCGGCTTGAAGCGGACGTACAATCCGTGCTGGCCATTCGAATCTCCCTCGCAGGCAAAGGGGCGGGTAATCTCACCCCGCTCCATACGGAGGGTGTACGCCTTGCCCTCATGGCAGTTGCGCACCTCCATCCATTCGGAGAGGGCGTTTACCACAGAGGCACCAACGCCGTGCAAACCGCCGGATATTTTGTATCCGCCGCCGCCAAATTTACCGCCGGCATGGAGGATCATAAATACGACCTCCAAGGTGGGGCGATTTTCTTCCTGATTGAAACCGGAAGGAACACCCCGTCCGTTATCCTGTACGGATACGCTTCCGTCGTCGTGGAGGGTCAGGGTGATGGTGTCGCACCGTCCTGCCATAGCCTCGTCGATGGAGTTGT
>JAZSCY010000060.1:0-11622 GCA_045530875.1 Eubacteriales bacterium | reverse complement strand
ACCGTTGAAGCAACCGCCTTTGAGGCAGCCGTAGCAGGAAGCGCTGCTACCACCCACGAAGGTACGAACGGTAAGGTGATCTTCACCGTTTATGCAACAAGTCGGATCGTAGCCATGTCGTTCTGTGAGCCAAGGAGGTGTCCCTCTCTATTGTCTTCCTAAGACCGCTTGGCCTCCGACTTACCGTTGAAGCAACCGCCTTTGAGGCAGCCGTAGCAGGAAGCGCTGCTACCACCCACGAAGGTACGAACGGTAAGGTAATCTTCACCGTTTATGCAACGGTTGGCGCAGAAGAGTACGAACTGGGCAATCTGAGCGCAGTTGTTAAGGCAACCCGCTTCAATGGCGTTCTGGATAAGGATGCAGTCAAGGCTGCACAGGATACCCTGACCGATTGCATCGTGATCGTTAAGATCGGTGCGGACGCAGATGAAATCCGTGAGGCTATTGAGAAGTATCTGGATTCCAAGATGACCGGCAATGCGGAAGGCGTTACCGTAACTATCGAATCTGTAACCGATAATCAGTACAAACTGACTCTGACCAAGGGTGGTCAGACGGTAGAAAAGACCATCGAGATCACCGTTGAGGAAGAAGATCCCATCAAGCTGAACGCACCTGCAGATCTTGTATTTGCGGATGGCATCGCAAGCTGGGGCGCAGTAGCCAACGCTGTATCCTATACCATATCTTTGTACGAGGTTGTGGACGGTACATACACTCTCCTTACCACCGCTAACGCTGCACAGAATCAGTGTGATTTCACCGCTCTGATCGAGGACGGCAAGTACTACGCATTTGATGTATGTGCTCTCGGCGACGGCGTGTACTTCCTGGATAGCGATGTTTCCGACTTCAGCGAAGTATACAGAAAGGGTAATACCATCGAGCAGATCCTGGCAGTGTTGATCGCTCTTCGCAACAGCAAGTACGCTATCACCGCAGAAGCCGGTGAGGGCGGCGTTATCTCCGGCGAAGGCGTAACCAAGGTGAAGTATGGCAACGACATCACCTATCACATCGCTGCTATGCCCGGCTATGAGATTGATCGCGTGATCGTTGACGGCAAGGATGTGGGTGCTATATCCGAGTACACCTTCGAGAATGTGAAGAAGAAGCACACTATCACCGTAACCTTCAAGGAAGCGGTATGGGTAAATCCCTTCACGGATGTATCCGAGGCAGATCCTTTCTTCGATGCAGTACGCTTCGTATACGATTGCAAGCTGTTCAACGGTATCTCCGAGACCGAGTTCGCTCCTCAGATGTCCATGACCCGTGCTATGTTTGTCACGGTTCTGTGGAGACTGGAGGGCATGCCCGTTGTGAACTACCTGATGCAGTATGACGATGTTGCGGATGAGACTTGGTACACCGAGGCGATCCGTTGGGCAACCGCTGAGGGCATCGTGGAAGGCTACGGCGACGGTATCTTTGGTACCGATGATGCAGTAACCGTACAGCAGGCAACTGTAATCATGGCCAGATACGCACAGTACGCCGGCGTATACACAGCACCGACTGCCAATATGGACATCTTCGCAGACAATGCAGATGTGGCTGATTGGGCTGTCGAAGCTATGGCATGGGCTGTAGAGAATGGAATTTATGTACCTGAAAACGGCAAGCTGAACCCCACCGCAATGGCACCTCGTTCTCTGGCGGCACAGTTTATGCATGCATACGTTGTTAAATTCAGTAAATAAATCAGCATAAATGTCAGCAGACGGGAAGCGGTCATTCTTTAGAGTGACCGCTTCTGCCGTCAAATCCATCGAAAAAGTATCATTATTTATAATGAGGTATTCTACGATGAAAAGAATATTATGCCTGATCATGGCGCTGGTCATGCTCGGTGCTGCTCCCGTCTTCGCAGAGGATCTGGAAATAGAAGAGTTTTTCTCGTATTCCATCAATGAGAAGCCGCTGTATTCTGCCCCTGCTGTTACATTGTCTGAAACATCATGGAATGTGGATGCGTTTAAGGCGTATCTGCGCGATGCGATCAATAACATGGAGACGGAAATCAAGATTTCTCAGTTCAATATTGCCTATAACGAGGATAGCAGAAATGTGATCCGGAACATCATGTTTTATGAACTGCCGGACTGTTTTCACCTGGAATCCAGTTTCAGCATGTCCAACAATGGGAAGATATACACGAAACTGATCGTATCTTATACCATGTCCAAACAGGAGTATAAAGAAAACAAAATCCTGTGGGACAAAGCGGTTAAGGAAGTTATCGGCGATCTGGATGTCCCCGCATTGACCGATGAGCAAAAGGCACTTCTGATCCACGACCGTCTGGCTGTTCGCTGCGAATACGACTACGAGAATTATCTGGACAGATCGATTCCGGCCTCCTCCTACACCGCATTCGGCTGCCTTGTGCTGGGTACGAGCGTGTGTCAGGGATACTCAGAAGCGTATCAGTATCTGTTGGAGTTGGTAGGAATTGATTCCTATCTGTGCTCATCGGATAAACTGAACCATGTATGGAATATCGTCAATATCGACGGTGAGATCTACCACGTGGATGTGACCTGGGACGATCCTGTTTTGGACGTTCCCGGCCGTGTTCTGCACACCAATTTCCTGTGCTCCTCTGAAGAATTTGAAGATAGTCATGAAGCAAGAGACTACGATGATTCTCCGGAATGCGAGAAGTATGACGATTATTTCTGGCGGGAATCTACCACGGCATTCATTCTGCTGGATGGCGAGATTTACTACGTGGATTCAGAGGAAGAAATGCTGAAAACCTACGACGGCACCGAGTTGTGCAGTGTGGATGACACATGGTACGCGAGAGGAAATTCCTATTATACCAGCAATTATACCCGGTTGGCTACCGATGGCAAGGATCTGTTCTACTCCCAGGCTAAAGGGGTATACAGATATGACATGGACGCCAAACAGAGCGAGCAGGTATACAAGTTTGACGACAACGGTAACCGCCGTACTGCTATTTACGGATTGCGGTATACGGATCAACTGTTTGAGATTGTTTATAACAATGAGCCGGATTTTGATAAAAGCACAAAACGCAATAACACGCTCACCTTCCAAGTGACGAAGGAGTGTGAGGTTACCGGCCATGTAACCGTCCAGAATCCCCATGCGGAAATGACGGTTATCCTCATGGATAAGGATGAGGTCGTATACACCACATCTCTGAAGGGCGACGGTGCCAGTACCGATGTGGCATTCGTTCTGGATCATGTGCTCTCCGGCGTGTATGACATGGTTATCCGCGTAAAGGGATGCCTGGATGTAGTGATTCACAATCTCCCGCTGAAGGAGGATATGGATCTGGCCTCCAATCTGAACGAGGCGATTTCCCACGTGACACCGGTTACCGGTGACGTGAACGGCGACGGATCCGTGGATCTGAGCGACGTTGCGATTCTCACTTCTTCCTCCAATTACGGCAAGAATACTGAGGACGCGCTGAACAAGGAAGCAGATATCAACGGCGACGGTAGCTTCGATTTGGCCGATCTGGCTATACTCACCTCGTCGTCGAACTACGGCCGTAAAAAGACGGAGATTTATTACCAACCGTAAAACAAGGCAAACAAAGGACTTCCCGGAGGAAATGGTATGAGACGATTTTTAGCTGTACTGGTTGTTATGCTTATCGCTGCTTGCAGTATGCCTGTAACGGCCTTTGGCGCGGTAAAAGCCGGGTACTCCACTCGATTCCGCATCACGGAGTCATCTTCCTGGCGCAATGAAAATGGCGAAGAGTATGATACCGTTACCGTGGAATATCAGCTGAAGGGAAGCGCGCTTAAAGGAATTCATGGCACATGGTTTGCCGTGGATGCACAAAAGCTTCTGTGGGTAGATTATCAGGAGGACGGTAACTCTGTACAAAAGAGCATCGATCGGGGAACGCTGGTCCCCGGCGGAAAAACCGTGTCTTGGAGAGACCAGAGCATGTGGTCTATCAAAGAAGAAATCCTGAATGAGGACGAGGACCCCGTGGACTCCTGGAGCATCGGCGGCCTTACCTCTACCCTGGTATCGCTGGACGCGGCAGGGAAGACGCTCTTTATGTGTCCTCAGCCCATGCAGGGATATACGGTTTCCTATAAGGATTACACCACGGTCATGTCCTTCCGCTTTGCTGTTTTTCCGGGAGCCGTATTGGCGGAGGATTCCGTCCGGATCATCCGTGCAGAGGAACGGGATTATCTTTCTCAGTCCTTTATTTCCGCTATGAACGACGGTGCAACGGGGTATTACTACGGAAACAAATCCGCAAAGGATACGCTGAGTGCTCCCGTAGTGTTCTGGAGTCTGCCTGTGGATACGCCACCGGATACGGAGCCCGTTATCCCGCCGGTAATCGATCCTCCCACGGAAAATGAGAATCCGGATCCCGGGCTTCCGCCTCATCCGTTTACGGATATTCCCGCCGGTGCAGAGTATGAGGATGCGATCGTGTACGTGTATACCAAGGGCTTGTTCCGCGGTATGTCCGATACCACCTTTGAGCCGAATACTTCCATGACCCGCGCCATGTTTGTCACGGTACTCGGCCGATTGGAAGGCATTGATCCCGCCCGCTATCCGGGAAAATCCTTTGACGATGTGGAGGAGGGTTCCTGGTATGCCTCCTACGTTCGTTGGGCATCGGAGCAGGGAATCGTGCAGGGATACGGAAACGGTCTCTTCGGTGTGGACGATCCGCTGACCGTTGAGCAGGCAGTGGTCATCATGGCACGCTATGCGGAATATTCGGGGATAAATACCACACAAAAATCCTGGAAGTATCGTTTCTTTGATGAAAAGAACGTGTCTTCGTGGGCGGAATCTGCCATGAAATGGGCTGTCAAGGAAGATCTCTATCAGGGAAATCATGGCTGGCTTCTTCCCCAGGAATCGGCTAAACGGTCGCTGCTGGCACAGATTTTGTATTCCTACGACGCAATATCCTGAAATTATGGGCACAGTGAAAACTGTGCCCGTTTTTTGTCTCAATAACCCCTTTCATCTTTACAAAAGTCGAAAAAAGCGATATACTACAGATAACAAATGAACGGAAAGGCGATACAAAGTGAAGATGGCACGTACAAAAAAATGGAGCAGAAAGAAGAGGATAACCGTTTTCGCTGTTATAGCGGTGCTGGCTGTGCTGTTGGCGATTGCCATGGACTGCCGATTACTGATCCGGAATTATACTCTGGAATCGGAAAAGGTGGATACCCCCATTCGCATCGCCTTGATCACCGATCTGCATTCCTGCCGCTATGGGGAAGGACAGAAGGAGTTGCTGGATGCCATTCGTGCGCAAAATCCGGATGTAATCCTGCTGGGCGGCGATATTTTCGATGATGAGATCGCCGACACCAATACGGAACGATTCCTTTTGGGCATAGCGGGGAAGTATCCCATCTATTACGTGACGGGCAATCACGAATGCTGGAGCGGCGCGGATGCCTTCGCTGTCAAAATGGGAATTTTGGAGAAATGCGGTATTCCCGTTTTGTCCCAGGAATCCGCTGTGCTGAATATACGCAGTGAGGCGCTTACGGTTTGCGGTGTGGACGATCCGGAAAGCTATCTGCTGGATTCCCATGCGCTGTACTACGATGCCCGATTGGATCAGGTTCTGGCGGATACGTCGGAAAAGCAGTATACCGTTCTTCTTGCCCATCGCCCGGAGTATTTTCCGTCCTACGCTGCCCGGGATTTTGATCTGGTACTGTGCGGGCATGCGCACGGCGGACAGTGGCGAATTCCCTATCTTTTGAACGGATTGATTGCACCGAACCAAGGCCTGTTCCCCCAATATGCCGGCGGATTATACGAGCAGAACGGAACGACCATGATCGTCAGCCGGGGCTTGGCCAGGGAATCTACACTCGTTCCCCGCATCTTCAACCGGCCGGAATTGGTCATCATTGATGTGCAGTAAATGGCGAAAAATCGTCCGTACATATTGACATGTGGCGTATCGATATTGTACAATAGAATAAAGTGAACGCGTTCACAATAGGAGGTGAGTCATGCCGAAGATTTTACCCAATGTGCGTCAGCAACTGATGGAAGCAGCCCGCCGCCAGGTGACGGAGCAGGGGTATGCTAATACCACGATCCGTTCTGTGGCCGGGGAATGCGGCGTGGGTGTGGGAACGGTATACAATTATTTTCCCTCCAAGGATATGTTGATCGCCACCTTCATGCTGGAGGATTGGCAGGCAAGCCTTGGCCGGATGAGGGAGTGCAGCACCGCCGATCCCGCCGATCTGCTTTTGCATGTCCATGAGGAACTGTGTGCTTTTTCCCATCAGCACAGCGCGCTGTTCCGGGATGAGGAGGCAGCGAAGGTGTTTATCGGTGCGTTTACGGAACGGCATAAACAGCTCCGTGCGCAGCTGGCACAGATCCTTCTGCCGATCTGCCCCGAAGGGGACGAAAACCGCGAATTTCTCGCCGGGTTTATTGCAGAATCCCTCCTTTCCTGGACCATGTCCGGAACGGATTCCGGCGCGTTTTTACCCATTCTTCTGAAATTACTGAAATAATTATGACAAAGGAGTATCATCATGAGCAGTTTTGAGAACCTTCGCATCGTGGATAATTTTTATCAGACATCCCTCTTTTTCCCGATGCCCACCGTCGTGATCAGCACCCTCTGTGAGGACGGCACCACCAATCTGGGCCCCTATTCTCTGGTGCAGCCCTACTACGTGGCCGGTAAGGATTACTACGCCATGCTGCTGTGTTGCCGTAATTCATCCAACACGGCACAGAACATCCTCCGCACCGGCAAGTGCGCCCTCAACTTTATCGATGACAAGCCTTCCACCTTCAAGGAAGCGGTAAAATTGTCCTGGCCGGGGGATAAGCCGTCGGAGAAAATGCCGAAATGCAATTTCAAATTGGAAAAGAGTATGATCGAGGAGGAAACCGGCGAGGCAAGACCCCAGGTCATGACCGATGCCATCGAGGTGATCGAGTGCACCTGGATGCGGGAATTGGACGGTGCGGATAAGGATCTGCCCGGCGAGCTCAACGGATACGAAGGCCCCTATCACGATTTCAACGGCATTACCAGCAAGTTCGGCGCCCACTTCATCCTTCGCGTGGATAAGATCCTCATGAAGAAAAAGTACAGCGACGCCATCATCAACGGCGTGAAGGCCAAGGATTTCCCGGCCATGCCCGTGGATTACGGTTACCGCGATTCCAAGAATTTCTGGTTCCACCGCAAGACGAGAATGCGTGCGGAACTGCTCCAGATGCGTCAGGCATCCCTGGAATCTGTTCGTTATGCGGCGGACCGTGCCGATGATAAAATCAAGTTCACTGACGAGGCGTTGATGACCATCCTCGGCGTGCCGCGCGTATTTTTGTCCCTGGTGCTCAAGGGATGTGTGGATTGGGCAAAGGAGAACGGCGTGGAATTGATCACCGCCGAGCATATGAAGATCATCAACGACAAACGGGCTAAAGAAAAGAATAAGAAATAAGGAGATCCATGATGAAAGTTGTATTGGCAGGCGCCTTCGGTAACCTGGGCGCGGAAATTTTGAAATGCCTTTGCCGGGACGGCCATGAGGTGGTCGCCGCCGACTTGAAAGAAACTCCCGTTCAGGGATGCGAAGGGAAGTATACCTTTGTAGCTATCGATGCCACCAAGCCGGAAACGCTCTCCGGTCTGTGTGACGGCGCCGATGTGGTCATCACCACCATGGGACTGACTGGCGCATCCACCCGTTTCACCGCGTACGATATCGATCACAAGGGCAATATGAATCTGTACGAGGAGTGTAAGCGGGCCGGCGTGAAAAAGTTCAATTATGTGTCCGTGATTTCCTGCGACGAGCCGGGTGCGGAGAAGGTGCCCATGCTCCACGCAAAATATCTGGTGGAGGAAGAAATCAAAAAGCAGGAAATGGATTACGTGATCTACCGCCCCACCGGCTACTTCTACGATATTGCCAAGGTGTTCAAGCCCTATGTGGATAAGGGTGAGATGCAGCTTCTGAAGGGCTATGGCCATGTAAAAGCCAACGTGGTCGACTGCCCCGATTTCGCCGCATTTATTGTAGAGCACATGAACGATACCAACGTCACCTACAACGTGGGCGGCAAGGAAACCTATACATACGAAGAGATGGCCGCTATGTGCTTTGAGGCAGCAAAGAAGCCCTTGAAGATCAAATGGGCGCCCATCTGGCTGTTTGGCATCTTGGCCAACCTGCCCAAGATCAAAAAAGCCGGCAAGCACGATATCATCCTGTTCTCCAAGTGGACACTGAGCCACAATCTGGTGGGGGATACCATCACCGGCGATAAGAGCTTTGGCGAATACATCAAGAGCTATTTCGGTAAGGAGGAATAAATCATGCCTTGGAGTCTTTTGGGAATTATTCTGGCTGTTTGCGCTGTTTTGTGCGCTGTCGGATTTTATAAGTTCGTGTATTTTCTGTCCATCGGTTACGGCTTTGCTGTGGCCGGCGGCGGTATTGCTATCCTTGTGATGTATTTCCTGAATCCTACCGCAGTTCCGTTGTGGATCGTGCTGGTGGAGGCAGTGTTGTTTGTTGCTTACGGCATCCGTCTTTCCGGCTTTCTTCTCATTCGTGAGTTGAAGAGTGTGTCCTTCCGAAAGACGGACGTGGCCAAAGATACGCTGGCCAAGAATAACGAAAAGAAAATGCCCATCTTCGTTCTGGCAACGATCTGGGTGTCCGTGGCGGTTTTGTATACCGCCCAGGTCAGCCCTATGCTGTTCCGCTATGTGGGTGGAGATGAGGATATTCTCATTCCCGTTATCGGCTTTGCGGTATCCGTGTTCGGTCTGATTCTGGAATCCGTTGCGGATAACCAGAAATCCGCACAGAAGAAAGTGAATCCCGACATGGTAGCCACCAAGGGCCTGTACCGGATCGTCCGCTGCCCCAACTATTTCGGTGAAATTCTGTTCTGGACCGGCGTGTTCATCAGCGGCATTACCGCATACGCCACCGTTGGCCAGTGGATCACCGCCGTGATTGCCTACATCTGCATCGTGTTCATCATGTTCAATGGCGCACAGCGTCTGGAGAAGCGGCAGATGAAGCGCTACGGCGACAATGAGGAATATAAAAAGTACGCGGACACAACTCCCATCATCATCCCTCTGCTCCCCATCTATCATCTGAATAAGAAATAATACCGTAAGGAGAAAACGGAATGAAAGACTTTTCTGTGTCCATGGCACTGGCAGACTATATTCCCGTGATCTTCTTTGCCCTCGCGGCCGTGATCCTGATGCGGGATCTGTACAACAAAATGAGCAAATGCGCCTTTGCTCTCTTTTCCGCAGGCACTATCGAAATCCTCTGCGCCGGAGCGTTGAAGGCGACCTACAAGCTCCTCTATGCCGCAGGTGTGTGCGATTTTGAGGCATTGAACGACATGTTCTTCCCGGTACAGTCCATCGGATTTCTTCTGGCTGGCATCGGCATCCTGTCTATGCTGTGCCGCAAGCCATCCAAAAACGCCGTCTGTGCAGTGGTACCGCCGGTGTTCAGCGGTACGTTTGTGTTTGTCGGACTGATGGTGGCCGGGCTTGGTATCATGGATGCGGTGCTTTGCATTTTGTCCGTCAAGCTGAAAAAGCCGGCACTGATCGCCCTGTTCGTTCTCTCATTTATCTGCTCCCTCTGCATGGGATATCTCTCCTCCCAGGATTTTGCCGAGGCATCCATGAACTGGATTGCGGAAGGCGTCAATGTGGTAGGGCAGGGGGCACTTCTCACCGGAGTGGTTCTTCTTCATAAGAACGGCTTGGCTGAGTGTAAGCTCTGCAAAGGAGAAACGGCATGACCGAACATCTTCTCTCTGTACTGGAAAAAAAGTACCCCCTCACGCCCATCGACGCGGGAGAGTTTAGCAAATTGAAGGCCAATGGCATGACATTCACCGTACAGGCGTTTCACGCCGAAGGCCTCGGCCACGTGTCCGTTATGCGTGCCAAGGGATTCTTTGGCCTGATGAAAATGGATACACTGATCATCAATCCCGTCGAAATGGATCTGCCCCTGTATTCCTACGACCGCATTTTCGCTATGGGAAACGATACACTGATCGTGGAACTGTACGATACTCTGGTAGACTCCGCAGACATATCTTCTTTGGCAGATGCAAAAAATAATTACAAGGATTTGCCGGAGAGAGATCCCGGATCGCATTGGTACGATTCCATCAAATTACCGGAAAGCATCTCCAAAAAGGGGAAAAAGGCCCACACACCTGGGATGGATCGGCTGACTAAAGAGCATTTCGCGGCATATCTGAGCGCACCTTGCGCACCGATAATAGACAGAGGTGCAAAAAAGGCAAAAGCCGATTATTATGTAAGAGGACTTCTAAAGAACGGCGGCCCCTCCACCGATGTGTTCAAAAAAGCATTGGGTGAGGAAAAGACGGCAGCGCTGTTCCGGGAGATTCTGTTCGGAACCAAATAAGAAAAAAGCGGAGGCCGACGTGCCTCCGTTTTTTGTGTATTGCATCGTTTGCAAGAAAGCGGTATAATGAGGATATACATCTTGCTGGGAGGAAAACATAATGAAAATCTACGATATATCCCAGGAATTGTTCACGTGCGCCGTGTTCCCGGGCGATCCGGCACCGGTGAGAGAAGTGCTGAGCAGGATGGACGATGGCTCGCTTTACAATCTCACCGCGTTCTCCATGTGCGCCCACAACGGCACCCATATCGATGCTCCGTACCACTTCATCGCGGACGGAAAAACCGTGGAGCAGATCCCGCTGCATAAAACTGTGGGAATGGCCTACGTGGCGGAGCATGAGGGATTGCTTACCGGGGAGGATGCCCGGGCGATCCTGAGCCGCGCGTCACTTTCTTTGCGGGAGTCATCCCATCGGATCCTCATCAAGGGAAAAGCCACCGTTTCCTATGAAGCAGCCCAGGTCTTTACCCGGCACGGTGTGGATCTGATCGGCAACGAATCCCAGACCGTGGGGCCGGAGGATTCCCCTGCTGCCGTGCATCAGTTGCTGTTGGGTGAGGATGTGGTGCTGTTGGAAGGCATTCGTCTTTCGCATGTGCCCGAGGGTGTGTATTTTCTGAATGCAGCCCCGATCTGTCTGGGCGGTGCGGACGGTGCGCCCTGCCGTGCCATTCTGGTGGAATGGCCGCTGGGGTAAAGGAGACGCACTATGACAAACAAAGAGATTTTTGCTATTTGGGAGAAAATAAAACCGTGCTGGACGGCCCTCGGCCTCCGGTATGAGAATTCCCGAAAGGCAGTGCGGTATTTTTGCACTCCCCAAAAGGCCCGGATTTTTGCCTCCCTCGGCGTGGACGGTATCCACTACTGCACGATTCCCCATTTCGGGAACACGGTGTTTGTGGTCAATCCATCCGCCTCGGAGGGGCGGTATGTGATGCCGGTGGCGGAGAACGCGGCCATGTTCTTTTCTCTGATCCACACCCTCCATGGCACACAGCTGATCGATCAGATGGTTTCGTGGGATAAAGAAATGTTCCGTGATGCATGGGAAAACCTGAGATTGGAATCCGATCCGGTGCGGGAGCAGGAATGGCAGAGCATGTGTGCCGCCTTTCCCGTACCGGATATGGAGGATCCCTAC
>JAZSCY010000063.1:0-1653 GCA_045530875.1 Eubacteriales bacterium | reverse complement strand
TCCGGGGGAGTGTTTTTAGGGCGTAGCGCTGCAGTGGCTGACAATGTGCGCTACGGAAACGACCGTGAGCGCCAAAACGCGTTTTGGCGAAACCGAAGAATTATTGCCAACCCCACCGCCTCCACAATGAAATGTCAAACTAAGTGCAACAATTTTTAAGGGAAAGTTCAAACAAATCGGCAGCGCAAATGTCCTGATCCTTTTACATAAATAATTGCAAATCCCTCTCATGTGTGATATAATACGTGTGTATATTGGAAATTTGCGGTAAACACGTGTTGCGTGCGTGTGGGAGGGATGCGCTTTGAGAAAGATTTTCATTGTCCTGCTGGCTCTGGGCGTTTTTTGCTTTGCCTTGGGCGGATGCCATACGGTATCGGATATCCCCGCAAGCGGCACGGAAGACACCGCCCCTGCCCCGTCCATCCCGGATTCTGTCCCGGAGGAGCCGGAAGTACCGCCTATTGATCTGCACGCCGTGATCGGAAAAACCGACTATGCCCTGCGCACCTCCGATCCCCGGAGCGGGCAAACTATTCTTTTCCGGGCGCAGACCAATCTGGGGAATCTCTGCGCCGATGCGTACCGCAGTGCCACGGGTGCGGATGCGGCGATCGTGTGTGCTGCTGAGATCGGTGCGGAGATCGATACAGGCGAGATCACCGTGGGAGACGTATTTGACGTATTCTCCGAGGAATGCGATCTGATCACGGTGCAGGCAACCGGTGCCGAAATTCTGGACTGTCTGGAGATCGTATACCGCCATCACCCCGCCGACACCCCCGATTATGCCCACATAAGCGGCATCACGCTGGTGCTGGACGAAAACATCCCCACACCCGTACAAACGGATGAGGTGGATCGGATCGTGGGGATTTCAGGTCCCCGGCGTGTAGGGAATGTACAGATCGGCGGAGCGGATCTGGATGAGGCCGCCATCTACACCCTTACCTTCAGCCCCTACGTTTCCAGCCCGTTGGCGGAGGCATTTAAGGATGCTCCCACGGTGTCGGGGGATCCCGTCAGCAACCGTGCGGCGCTGTCGTCTCACATCTCCGACTTCCTGGGCGGCGTCATCGGTGCGGAATACAGCAATCCTTTTGGGGATCACCGCATCTGCACGATCCCTCTCGGTCAGGCAGAAATCCCCGCGCCTTCGGGTGTTCTTCCTCAGGTATATCTCACCACCGACGAGACCATCAGCCGTCGGGAATACGTTACCTGCTCCATCACGGTTCACGATCCCTCCGGCGTATATTCAGACGTATACGATGGGGAATCTACGGTGAAAATCCGCGGAAACTCCACATCGGTAGGCAAAAAGGCCCCGTACAACATCAAATTCTCCGAAAAAGTGGATCTTTTGGGCCTGGGTCGGGGAAAGAAATGGTGCCTGCTGGCCAATATGTACGACAAAACCCAACTGCGCAACACCTTGGCCTATTCCTTCGCCCAGGCGATCGGGATGGAATACACTTCAAAATCCTGCCTGGCGGAGGTGTATCTGAACGGCGAATACCGGGGAATGTATCAGATCTGCGAACCGGTGGACACGGGCTCGACCAAAGTGGACATTGACACCGAAAACAACGAATATCTGATGGAGTTGGAGCCGTACCGGGGATACTCCAATCCCGCCTGAAGTCGGATCGT
>JAZSCY010000155.1:0-5860 GCA_045530875.1 Eubacteriales bacterium | reverse complement strand
TCTCCGTAAGCAGAGAGGATTGAATCAGGAACAGATGGCGGAAACCCTTGGTGTTTCCGCGCAGGCAGTCAGCAAATGGGAATGCGGCGGCTCCTTTCCGGATATTTCGCTTCTCCCCATTCTTGCGGATTATTTCGGCGTGTCCGTGGACTATCTGCTGGGTCACGATACGAGCAAGCGAGCGGAGAAAATTGAAAAAGTCTGTCAGCAGGCAGAGGCACTGTTTCAGGAGCAGAAGTATATGCAGACCATCCCTATGCTGCGTGAGGCGTTGATCCAGCATCCGGGAAACGAAAAACTGATGTATACCCTTGCCTGGGCGCTGTCGGGAACGTTAAGTGAATCTCCTGATAATTACGATGAAGCCATTCTTTTGTACCACAAGATTCTGGAAATCAGCACAGACACCGCCATGCGCACCACAGTGACACGGGACTTGATGTATCGCTACTATACCAAGGGAGAATGCGATAAAGCGTTGGCCTGTGCCCATGCGCTGCCGCCGTTTGCCGTGTGCCGCGAATACAATCTGGGACGGGGCAATTTGTACGCAGGAAGACAACTGGCGGAATATCTGCAGTCCAACATCCAGTTGTTCGGCGCGGCGATGATGGAATGTTTGGAATACTTTGCGGACGATCGAATTCTTACCGCCGAGGAGAAACAGCCGTACACCGTCGACTCCGCCAAGGAAAAGATCGAACTTTTGAAGCAGATCATGGCATAAGAAAAAAAGCTGAATCCGGGAGGGTTCAGCTTTTTTGTTTTATTCGTTCATTGCCTTTTCCACTTCTTCGATGCGGCGGCTCAGCGGGGGATGGCTGTATTCCAGAACCACATTTACGGGGGAGGGGGACAGGTGGGCGAAATTGTCCCGGGCCAGCTTCTTCAGCGCTGTGGTCATGGCGGCACCGTATCCTTCCTTGACAGCCTGCCGATCGGCGCGATACTCCGCTTTGCGGCTGTATGCATGCATCAGCATACCCGTAAAAGGCTGTACCAGGCCGAGGAGAATTTCTATCAGTATGTAAGCAAATCCGTAGTTCACTCCGGCGAATCCGAATGCGGTATGAAGTGCGGGATTGTCTACGGTGATGAAAGCCACCGTAGATATCAGCACCAGATTGCCCACGTTCATGATCTGCCGTTTGAGTACATCCTTGTGCAGACCGTGGCCTAATTCGTGGGCGAATACAGCGCAGATCTCGTCCGGGGACATGGCATTCACCAGATTGTCGAACAGAACGATGGTTTTTGTTTTGCCAAGTCCTGTGATATAGGCGTTCAGCTTGGTGGTGCGGCGGGAGGCGTCCATCACCTCAATGGCCTTCACCTTGTATCCGTGAGAATTCAGAAGCGCCATCAGCCGATCTTTCAACTCACCCTCCTCCAGAGGAGTGAATTTGTTGCCGATACGGCTGGTGATCGGATACAGGAGGGAGATCAGCAGGGTAAAGGCAAATAGCGCGCCGGCAACCAGCACGATCATCCAGCAGCCCAGCCAGTTGTAGAACAAAGAGACCAGTCCGGTCAGAAACATGCCAAGTCCCAACCCGAGCAAAATGGAGCGGATCCGGTCAAAGATAAACGTCTTCATGGTGGATCGGTTAAAACCGTACTTCTGCTCGATCACCATGGTGCTTATGTAGTTGAAGATCGTGTTTGGCACCATGCCGACCAGAGTTTGCAAAAGAATCGCGGCAAGCATTTGCCAGAGAAAGGCGGTGGGGAACAGAGCCGCAAAAGCCGCATAGGCATTCGTGCACAGCAGTACCAGGCTGAGGGCGCAGGAGACAGCGGCCGAGGCGATGCCCAGCCGGCAATGCTCCGCGCTGTATCGCTTCCATGTTTGGTAGGTTTCCGCATCGTACACATCCGCCACATTGGCCGGTGTGGGGTTGCCGGCGGATCGGTAGCGCACAATCTCCAACACCACAGAATAGATGCCGCTGATCAGGGCAAGAAGCAGAATCGAAATTTTCATTATAGATCATTCCTCCGGGGGGATCGTATCCAAAATGGTTCTATGACTAATGATACCACAGTTTGGGAAAACGTACAAGATATACAGCGACAAAAATTCCTCCATTTTCCTCTTGACATCCTTTTCGCTATATGCTATACTATATTTAACAAATAGGTTAAATGTTAAATGAGAGGGAAGATATGGGACTGCAAAACACATTGCGTGCCTTGTCCGATCCGATCCGGCGGGAGATTCTGAATCTTCTGAAGGGCGGGCGCATGTCCGCCGGGGACATCGTGGATCATTTTGATGTGACGGGCGCGTCCATTTCCCGGCATCTGTCCGTTTTAAAGGAAGCGGATCTGATCCGCGACAAGCGGGAAGGGAAGTTTATTTTTTACGAGTTGAACGCCTCCGTTTTGGAGGAGATCATGCTGTGGATCACGGAGCTGAAAGGAGATAATGACGATGCTGAAACGAAATAAAGGTAAGATGATCCTATCCTCTGTGCTGATTCTTTTGCCCATGCTGTTTGGGCTGATTTTTTGGGATAAACTGCCCGAGTCCATGCCCATCCATTGGGGTGCGGACGGAAAGGCCGACGGTTTTGGCAGTCCGCTTGTGGCCGTGCTGTGCATACCTTTGCTTCTTCTTGCCCTGCACTGGATCGGCTTGTGGATCACGGCAAAGGATAACGGAAAAAACGACCAGAGCAAAAAAGTGATGGGCATGGTCTATTGGATCCTTCCCTTGGTCTCTCTGTTTGCCTGTGGGATGATGTATGCCGCCGCTTTCGGTTATACGGTGCATATGAGTGCCTATGTTGTGCTTCTGATAGGTGTCGTGTTCATTCTGATCGGCAACTATATGCCCAAATGCCGCCCCAACCGCACCATCGGTATCAAGATCAAATGGACGCTGGCCAATGAGGAAAACTGGGAGCGCACCCACCGTCTGGCCGGTAAGGTGTGGGTGATCACGGGTGTGTTGTGTCTGCCTACGGCTCTGCTTCCTGTGACGGTGTTCCCCTATACGATGGTAGCTCTTCTTTTTGCGAGCGTGATCGTGCCGCTTGTGTATTCCTACTGCCTGTACAGAAAGCATCTGCGGGAGGGCATCGCCACAAAAGAGGACTACACACAGAAGTGGACCAAGGGAGAAAAGATTGCAATTCCCATCGTGATTGCGATTCTTGTATTCTGTATTGCCATTTGCTTCACGGGGAAGATTGCGGTGCATCTGGGCGAGGATTCCTTTACAGTCAAGGCCACCTACTATGACGATCTGCGCCTTGCGTATGCGGATATCGATTCCGTGGAATTCCGTACTGCCGACGATCCCGGTGAGCGGGTGAGTGGATTTGGAACGCCCCGCCTGCTTTTGGGATGGTTCCATAACAGAGAGTTCGGGGATTATACCCGCTACTCTTATGCTTCCACCGATGCCTGCGTGGTGATTACGTCGGAGGAAAGGGTATTGGTGATCGGCCTCGGGGAAGAATCCGCTACCCGAGCGCTGTATGAGGATTTGCGGGAACGGGTACAGGAGTAAAATGATGCATACATTGTATAAGAAAAGTGAAATATGGTTCGCCGTTTTTTGGATCGTGGCCTACGTAGTGGGTACCGGCGCGGCGGACAGTCTGTCCCGCTTATTGGGGGTGGAAAAATCCGTTACGCTTGTGTATCTGTTGTGCCTCACGGCTGCCTCGTGCCTTTTTATGAAGCGGCATGATCTTTTCCGCAAATACGGCCTTTGTAAAACGGAGGTGTCCGCCCGCCGTTTTCTGTATTACATCCCCCTTGCTTTGATGGTTTGTAGCAATCTGTGGCTGGGTGTCACATGGAATATGTCCGTCCTCGAGTCTGTTCTGTACGTCCTCAGCATGCTTTTGGTGGGATTTTTGGAGGAGATCATTTTTCGGGGATTTCTGTTCCGTGCCATGGTGAAGGACGGTGTACGCTCGGCCATCATCGTGTCTGCTGTCACCTTTGGCGTGGGCCATCTGGTGAATCTGATCAACGGAAGCGGGGCAGATCTGTTGTCCAATCTGTGTCAGGTGGGATACGCCATCGCCGCCGGATTTCTATTCGTCATTCTGGTGTATCGGGGCGGCAGTCTGTGGCCTTGCATCCTCACCCACAGCGTGCTCAACGCGCTGAGTGCTTTCGCCAAAGAAGCGCCTACGGCCGGGGTGGAGATTCTCACCGCCGTCCTTCTGGCTGCGATTTCCCTGGGGTACACAGGGGTACTGCTTCACACATTGCCGAGGGGGAATAAGGATATCCCCGCAAAAACAGAGGGAGGAATACATACATGAGGGAAGAGAGAATTGTTGTAGGGGAGGGCACGAACTATCCGCTGAAGGGATGCCTTACCCTGCCGGAGGATACATCCAATCCCCTTCCCGCGGTGGTGTTTGTCCACGGATCCGGCTCCAGCAATATGGATGAAAAGGTGGGACGGCTGACCCCCTTTCGGGATCTGGCTCACGGACTTGCCGCCCATGGAATCGCCTCCCTTCGCTATGATAAGAGAACCTTTGCCCACGGATTCAAATTATTGCGGGACAAATCCCGGACAATTACCGTAAAGGAAGAAACCATCGAGGACGCGATTCTGGCCACGGAAATGCTACGGCAGGATTCCCGGATCGATCCGGAGAAGATATTTATCATCGGCCACAGCATGGGCGGTATGCTGGCGCCCCGCATCGATGCCGAGGGCGGAAATTACCGGGGATTGATTCTCATGGCAGGCACTCCCCGCCGCCTGGAGGAGATTGTGATCGAGCAGAATCAACAAATGCTCGGCGAGATGAAAGGATTTTTGCGCCGTGTTTTGGCGAAGCAGATACAGAAACTCAACGATACCTTTGAGGGATTGTACGAGTTGTCCGATGAGGAGGCCAAAGCCAAAAAGATGGGCGGCGGCGTGACACTGTACTATTTCAAGGAAATGGGCGAGCATCCGATTGCGTCGTATCCGGAATCTCTCGCCAAGCCCATTCTGGTCATGCAGGGCGGAAAGGATTTTCAGGTGAAGGCGGATGTGGATTTCCGGATGTACAAGGAAATCCTGAAAAACAATCCCCGCGCGTCCTTCCGCTTGTATGAGGATCTCAATCACGCCTTTGTTCCGTCCGTGTACGGAAGCATCGCCAAGGCAAAGCAGGAATACGGCATCGAGCAGCATATCGGAGAAAACGTGATCGCCGATATAGCGGACTGGATCCGTCAGGTGTCCCTAGCCTGAGAATGTGTTCTATATGGACTTCATCCGCCCGGTGAGGTCCTTTTCCTTTGCGGGCTTGAAGAATCTCGCTTTTTGTTTACAAACGGCGAATGTTTTGTTATAATGTACACAGTAGAAATACAACTGAGGAAGTTGAGAATCCTTATGAAAAACAAACATACTGCATCCGTGCGCTATCTGTATCTGGCTGTGGGAACACTTTCTATGCTGTTCGCCGGTATTTTGTACGCCTGGTCGATTTTGAAAACCCCTTTGGCGGGTGAATTCGGTTGGGATACATCCACATTGGCGCTGAATTTCACATTGACGATGTGCTTTTTCTGCCTGGGCGGTTTCTTCGGAAGCCAGATCGCCCGAAAACTGGGCGCACCGCTGACCATCGTTCTGGCAGGCTGTTTGGCCGGTGCCGGTTTTGTCCTCACGGGATTTTCCGGCGGCAACGTGTATCTGCTGTATATCACCTATGCCGTTCTTGCCGGTCTTGGTATCGGCGTGTCTTATAACGTGATCATCTCCACCGTCAATGCCTGGTTCCCCGACAAGCGAGGTCTGTCCTCCGGATGCCTTCTTATGGGATTCGGTGCCAGCAGTCTGCTGTTCGGTACGCTTTTGGATAAGATGTTCACCGCCGACGGTTTT
>JAZSCY010000376.1:0-8908 GCA_045530875.1 Eubacteriales bacterium | reverse complement strand
ATGGTGCTTTTCAGCTTTGTTTTAGCGGGATGTTTCCCAGGTGCTATTTTTAACACGGTTATTTCTGCCATCCTCTCACCTCATTTCAAGGAAAAGAACTCTCTATCAGGATCCGATAGCAAGTTTTCAAGAGCGGCACGCTCCACGTAGATACGACCGCCTATGCATTTCACCGGCAAGTACTTTTTTACTAGTGTGCGGATCTTCTTTTTACTTATGGGAAGGAATTCCTTTTGAATATCATCAATGGTCAAGTATTTTCTTACTATTTCTATTTTACTCTACCCCCTTCAGGCTTCTTTTTATGAATACGTTCCTTTTGTGTGCTATGTTTGTTTACCCTTTGTAAAGGGGTATCGCTGTTCTCATCCTCATACATTTTGCCGTCAAACAGTCTGAATATGGTTACTGTTTTGCCGTAATATTTTAGATCATCAATTTTTGATAACGCACGCCCCACAGCAACCGCTTCCCCGGGGCTCAACGGGTCCGTGGAGAAGTAGTTTTGAAACACAACGGGGTTCTTGCCGGGCACAGTATTGTTAATAGTTTGGATGATTTCATTTTCAAAAAGACGAAGATCAACGCCTTTGTGGCTGGAATCAGCCAGTCTGCACTTACGTCTTGGCTGTGCCATTGCTCTTAGCCTCCTTTCTCTCGTCGTTGATAGCGCGTGCTTTTCTGCGCCACCTAATTATTTGTTAGTTTTTTTGCGGCTGTTTTGTGCCGGTTGTGGCAGAGGAGTATCTGCCGTGTTTTTGCTGGACAGGAAAGCTTGCTTTGACGCCACTTGCGTAATTAGTAATAATAAAGGAAACAAGCGGAGCTTTGCGCTTCCGCTTGTTTCCTTTTGGGTAATTATTTGTTTGATTGGGGCGATTGAGTGTGTACTTAGGCATGTGGTTTATAAAAACACCGCCGGGAGTAACCGCAATGGCCGCTCCCGCGGACTTTTTTATAGACGGATTAAAAAAACTTTGATATAATTATCTCAAGTCCCCAACCTTTTCCTTCTGATTTGTGTCTTAAAGACAAGCGCTTAAGAATGGGAATTCCCGATTACTGAGAAAGGAGAGTGCATATGTACTATCATAATGAATCGGATGAAACTTTGGTAATGCTTACACTCGCTGGCGAGCAAAAGGCATATGAGGTTTTGGTCATACGGTATCAAAAAGCAGTTGTTTCCTCCGCTATGTCCATTACCAAAAGCCATTTTATGGCGGAAGACGCCGCCCAGGATGCCTTTGTTACGGCCTGGATGAAGCTGAATACTTTGCAGGATGCGAAAAAGTATGCTTCTTGGGTGTGCCGCATTGCTAAGAACTGTGCGATGAACATGATCACCAGATACCGCAGCTTTCTTCCGTTTGATGTGGTGGAAAACCTGGATCTCTCTGACGACGGAGCAGCAAATCCGGCTGAGCTGTATGCGCTGTCCGAGGAGCGATACGAGGTTGACAAAAGCCTGGAGAAGCTGCCAGAGAAGGTACGGCAGATTATTCATCTGCACTACTTTGAGGATCTTTCTATCGCGGAAATCGCAGACCGGATGCGGATTTCCGAGGGAACGGTCAAGTGGCAGCTTCACGATGGCAGAAAACGAATCAGAAAGGAACTTTGCGCTATGAACGAAAAGTACAGTGATACTCTTGTGGTGCGTGTCATGAAGAAGGTGGAAGAACTGAAATTGTGGCAGGTAAAAAACGACAAGAGCGGTTTTGAAAAGGTATACAAGGAAGTGCTTCGCGAGGTGGAGGAGCTTCCCGAAAGCAGAGAAAAGCAGCACGCGCTCGCAGATGTGCTGATGCGCGGCTGGTGGTGGCTTCCCGGCGAGAAGAATGACGCTTTGTTTGCCGAAATTAGGGAAGCGGCTCTGCAGGGAAAGAACGATGAAGTAATGGAGTTTATCGTCACACGAGAGGATTCGAAGTATTGGCGAAGTGCTAAAATTGAATTTATCCGTGATAAGCAGATTCCCCTTTTGGAAAAGGCATGCCTTGTGCGCACGTTGGCTAGAGAGTGGTTCTGGCTGGGGCACCAGTATTTCCGGGAAGGACAGACTGAGAACGGTTATGCGGCTTTCGATAAGGTACAGTCGCTTTTGACTCCGGCGGATCGGTATTACGCGCTGACGGTGTATGCCAGGGATGTGGAACAGAAAATGGAGGCAGGATACCGTGACAAAAACAAAAAGCGGTATCTGAACAATGCCTCTGCCGATGAGTTGCATTGGATGGATGGCAATCTGCGGTACTGGAAACAGCAACAGTACGGAGAGGGATATATGAATTCTATGGACAGGGAGATATTCAATCTGTTCCACAACATATCCCGTTGTGACGGCTGGCTCTTTGATGAAAAGATGGCTGTGGGAGAAACACGCATCGGCACTGACGGCACCACTCTTACTTTCGCATCTGCCGGAGAAAAGGTTGAGACTCCCTGCGGCATTTTTGAAGATTGTCAGCTCTGGGTAACAAAGCTGTTTGCGGAGTACAGCGGATATTGCGTCAATAAAACCTGGTACAAATCCGGTGTTGGTATTGTAAAGTACGAGCGCATCGTGGATGGTTTGACGGATGTGCGTCTTTTGCAGAAGTATCGAGTTGTTGGTGGATCAGGACTTCTTCCTGTGGCTACCGGCAATACATGGGAATATGCAGATACATACAATCACGACATTCTCGTATCCGAGATGCAGATTACGGTTACCCATGCAGACGATGAATCGGTTATGCTGGCAACAAGAGCTTTTGCTGAACGTTTTAGCTATGACGAAGCCAGCTGGCTTGATATGATTCAACAGATACGCAACGAGTATTGGATCTACGAAAACAACAAAGGTAAGTTGGGCGATATTACCGTTCCGCTTGAGAAAGTGGAAGCACTCGCACGCACGCCCATGGAAAAGGCCCACGCAAAAGCGGCTGTGTCGGTTGTCCGAAGGATTGTTGCAGGGGAAACACCGGACAGCGGTTATACAGGCCATTGGAATTTCTTCGCAAAGTTGCTTGTGATAAAAAAGAATGATGTGCTTACAACTGCGCAGAACTCCCGCTGGTCGTTTGAACTCAAAAGTACAGGTGGTATGGGTGAGACAGATACGCCCCTTTTGTACAACGATATTTACGGTATTCTGCAGGATGCTACAAACTGCATCTGGACGGACGAATGGCGCATCGGTGCGTCCCCGATTGTGGAATACGATCGTTATGGAAATGCTATAAGAACGCATATCACCTGTGAAGATGGCGGCACTATTACTACAAAAGCCGGAACCTTTGAAAATTGTTTGAAGCTTTGCCTCGATATCGGCGGAATGACCGAGGGCTGGTCATATCGGGGGGGAAAGAAGGTTTACTATTTCGCTGATGGCATTGGTGTCGTTCGTACCGAGAATGAATACTGCGAGGGCGCGAGAGTTGCTGTGTATGAGCTGACGTCTTACGAGGGCGTGGGCGAGGGATTCATGCCGATGGCAGATGGGTTGGTGCGGCGTTATGATGCCCTTGATCTGACCGACGGCTTCGTAGGTGCTGTGGAATATACGTATGTTGCGGATGAAGACGGCAATATTGTGATTTTCAAGGATGCCACCGGTATCCGCGAACTTCCGCCCCCGATTACGCAGTATAGTGCGATTCAAGGCGAGGTGATCGAGCAGCAACTATGGGATGAAGGCAAATGGAAGGAAGGGCATATGAAGTATGCAGCTAACAACTTCCATCTTATTCTCCATCTTCTTGCAAGACCAAGTCGTAATCGAAATAACGCAAAAAGATCCATTGAAATTAACGGTTTTTATATGAATATGATGGAACTGCTCGGCGAAAATGGTGCTGTTCCGCCTGCATGGTATAATCTATATGCTTGGACTGCTGTTGTAAAATCGGCGGCATTATTCGGTGATGGGAAAAAGGAAGAGGGTTATGATGCTCTTGATATCGCAATAAACTTTTGCGAGTTGATTTCTCAAATCAAGAAAGGGGATCTACTTGATACCGGAAACGCTGAACTACTCGGAGGCGTAAAATACGAATATACAAAAGGTGTTATAGTGCTTCCGGACGGTTCCAAGGAGCCTGTCTCGTATGATTATCGAATGAACTTTAGTGCGAGCAATCTTGTTTATTGTCTTACTGCTCGTAGCGGTTGGGAATGGTTCAATTCCGTTCGTAATGAGGATCGTTTCAAGGAATATATTGAACGAGCAAAGAAGCTGGCCGATAAAAAATAATAGCAATGTCGCCGGGAGTAACCGCAATGGCCGCTCCCGGCGGTTTATATTCCTCTTTACGAAAATCGAATTTTGTGTTATAGTATACACAACTAAGTGGATGCAGGAGGCGGAATATGAAATTGAAAATCGCGATTTGTGATGATGACGCTGCCCAGCGGGCGTATCTGAGTGACATTCTCACACCGTGGGCGAAGCGGAACCGCCATCCCGTCGAGATCAAAGAATACGCCGGGGCGAAACCATTCCTGTTTGATTACGAGGCGGAAAAGGATTTTGACATCCTGCTTCTCGATATCGAAATGCCCGAGACAAACGGCATCGAGATTGCCAAGCGCGTGCGGCGGGAAAACACTACGGTGCAGATCATCTTCATCACGGGATTTTACGAATATTTCAGCGACGGTTTTGATGTGTCTGCCCTTCATTATCTGATCAAGCCGGTGGACAGCGTCAAGTTGTATCCCGTGCTGGATAAGGCGGTGGACAACCTTGCTTACCGCCAGCGGTCGGTGCTGATTACCACGCCCGATGAGGATATCAAGGTGTCCCTTGCCGATATCTGCTACATCGAGTCGGCAAACGTGTACGTGGACGTGCACACTGTTCGCGGTACGTACCGCACCCGTATCTCCCTCGCCAAATTCACCGAGCAGCTGGATGATACGTTTTTCAAAGTCCACCGCTCCTATGTGGTGGCGCTGAAGTATGTGAAAAAGATTTCGCGAACGGACATCACGATGATAAACGGGGACACCGTTCCCATCAGCCGGGGCATGTATGATGCGGTTCACGCCGCGCTGATCAAGCATTTGTAAAGGAGGCCCATATGCTGTTTGATAAATGGATTGCGAAAAAAGTTGCCTCTTTTGAGAATGAACTTCTGCAGAAATATTACGCCGAAGTGGAGAACATGTATGACAAAATGCGTGGTTGGCGGCATGACTACCGCCATCATATCCAGACAATGAAAGTACATATGGCCAATGGCGAGCATGAGGAAGTTGGCAAGTATCTGGACATGCTGGACAACGATCTGACCAATGTGGAAACAGTGATCAAGACGGGCAACCGCATGACGGATGCCATTCTGAACAGTAAGTTGTCCCTTGCCGCGCAAAAAGAGATCCGCGTCAAGGCGGAGGCTAAGATACCTGTATCGCTGTCGGTGTCCGAACTGGATCTGTGTATCGTCATAGGCAATCTGCTCGATAATGCCATCGATGCCTGTATGGAACTGCCGCCCGAGGAGCGGCTGATCCGCATCTATATGGAGATGAAGGGAAACTATCTGTATATGGCTCTGACCAACACGGCGGGCGGGAAGAAGAAGCATCATTTCCGCACGACCAAGGGCGAGGGACACGGTTTCGGCATCAACCGGGCGGACACCATCGTGAAGAAATACGGTGGATACGTGACACGGGCGTCCGAGGACGAAGCGTTTTCCACCGAGGTACTGCTCCCTATGTAAGAATATGGCAAAAAAGTGCAATCGACATCAAATTTCCGACGTTTGACATCAGATTGCACTCTTTTCTTATCCGGCATGGTATACTCATGCCAAGGTGGTGATTTCATGAAAGTCAAAAAAGAAAAACGTAAATATTCCCGGATCGGGTCCATTGTGTGGGCGCTGAAACGGCTGTGGAAGATTGACAATCGCTTTGTGTTTTACATTTTCTCCTACGCCCCATTTGCTATTATCGCGCCATTGGCCTCATCCTACTTTACAAAACTCCTGTTAGATGCACTGGGACGCGGTGCGTCGTTTGGTGAATTAGTTGTGGTTGTGGTCTGCTTTGTGGGCGGTGTTGCTTTGCTGGAGATGCTAAGAGCGCTTGTAAATAGCAGGTGTGCTGCAAGACAATACTATCCAACATGTGTATATCAAACGGAGATGTCTGCATTCATCCATAATAGAATGGATTATGAAAATAACGAAAAACAGGATTTCAAGAAAATCAGTCAGTATGCAATGGGGAATGCCAGAAGCGGCAACTGTGCCCTTGAGTTTATTTGGCGGAATATTTCTGGCCTTTTGGTGGCACTGCTGGGTATCGGTACATATGGATCCCTTCTCAGTGTACTGAATCCTACGCTTTTTGCGGTAGTATTAGTTGTGTCCATCGCGTCGTATTATACTACCCGCTGGCAGCCCAAATATTACGAAAAACACAAGGATAAATTCGAGAAGGAAACTCGCAAACTGAATTATATTAAGGGAATCTCGGAAAGTTTTCCTGCGGCAAAGGATGTCAAATTGTACGGAATGGAGCCGTGGCTGGACGCGATGGCGCGGGACTACCAGAGCTACATCCTCATGTGGGAAAAGAAATGCAGCCTCCGAGGTCTTTGGGCCTCTATTCTTGCCGGAGTGATGAGCTTTGTGCAGAACGGTGCGGCATATGTCGTGCTGATCGGTGCTCTGCTGGCAGGGGAGATGTCTGTCGGTGATTTTGTCTTCTACTTCGGCGTGGTGGGCAGTATTGCAGGTTTTCTGCATAGTATTATTCAAAACGTTGCCAAACTGAACACCCGTGCCGAGCAGATCGACTATTACCGTGACTTTTTCTCCTATCCCAATATGATGAATTACGGAGAGGGATGTGCGCTTCCCGAAGGTGCGGTGAAAATCGAACTGAGGAATGTGTGGTATCGCTACGACGGTGCAGACGACTTTACGCTGAAGGACATAAATCTGACTGTTGACAGCGGAGAAAGTATTGCACTTGTTGGTATGAACGGTGCCGGAAAAACCACGCTGATCAAATTGATCTGCGGACTCTATCTGCCTACAAATGGGGAGATTCTGATAAATGGACGGAGAATTGAGGAATACAATATTCACGAGTATTATTCTATCATTTCCGCTGTTTTTCAGGAAATCCGCCAGGTGGCTTTCACTATGTTTGAATATGTGGCAAGCTCCGATTTGACACGAGCGACTGCCCGCGAAGATGCCATAGAGGCGCTGAAAAAGGCGGGGATCTGGGAAAAGATCGATAGCTTGGAAAATGGTATTGACACTCATCTAATGAAAGGAATTTATGACGACGGGGTGGATCTGTCCGGCGGCGAGATGCAGAAATTGGCACTTGCCCGTGCGATTTATAAAAACGGCTGTATGCTGATTCTGGACGAGCCTACCGCTGCTTTAGATCCCATTGCAGAAAACAATTTGTATCTGCAGTATCGGGCACTGACAAAGGGGAAAACTTCGATTTATATTTCCCATCGTTTTGCATCCACTCGCTTCTGTGATAGGATTATACTTTTGGAAAACGGACAGATCACAGAAACCGGCACCCACGATGAACTGCTCGCACAGAATGGACAGTATGCATATATGTTCGGCGTGCAGGCGAAATACTACAAGGAGGGAGAAGTACATGCGTAAGGAAAACATCACATGGCGTGCCTTCAAGCACTATAGCGGTTACAACAAAAGATACTTTCCGCTGAAATTTCTGCACATCATTTTTCAGAATCTCTCTCCCTATTTCAATCTATGGATGTCGTCGGAAATCGTGTCCGCTCTATATACCAATAAAACACAAGTACACATTTTCACTCTTGTTGCCATCGCGGTGGTTGGAAATTTGATTGTTCATATAGCGGGAGCGTTTCTCAGCCGATGGGTTGATATAGAATCTAAAGTGCTGAGCAATAACGAGGGCGCGGTATTCAATAAAAAGACGTTTAGTATGGACTATGATAAGTTGGAAAATCCGGATATACGCGCGCTTCGCCGAAAAATCAAGGAAAATGCGTACATAAACCAATACGGCGTACTGGGCATGCGTCACGCTATGGAAGGAATATTCAGCTGCAGTATTAGTCTGATTTATGCTGTAATTTTGTTTTCTGAAATGCTGGTGGAGATTATTGAAGCAGGGATTCATCCGGCAACGATTCTTCTGTTGATCGGCTTGGTTGGATTTACAGCCATTTCAATCGCATACAACAGCCTTATACAAAGAAAAACGGCAGAAAGAGACAAACAAATCAGTGACTTAATGCTTAAAGAAAATCAGCTTGGCAGGGGGTATTCATTCAATGGGATGGATGCCCGCATCTATAAGCAGCAGGACATTGTGACACAGTATGAAACCGAAATGAACAAAGAACATTTCAGGCTCTTTTCATGGGCCCGTAAACAAGCGTGGCTTTTTACATCACCGTATATACTGTTATCCAAGATACCGGAAGTATGTGCGTACTTGATTGTCTGCTTTTACTGTACGAGAGGCGTTTTTCCCATCGGTAGTGTTATCAAATACGTGGGATACCTGAATCGGGTAACCGGCAATATTCTGGACATTTACTACTTCCTCACCTATTTGAAAAACAACGAAATGTTTCTCAAACCGTACCTGGAATATTTCGATATTCCCAACGACATGTATCAGGGATCCCTGGCGGTGGAAAAGCGGAGCGACAAAAAGTACGATATTGAATTCAAAAACGTTAGCTTCAAATACGCGGGCAGCGAGAATTATGCCTTGAAAAACATTAATCTGCGCTTTAAAGTGGGCGAACGTCTCGCCGTTGTGGGCATGAACGGATCGGGAAAGACCACATTTATTAAGCTGATGTGCCGTCTCTACGATCCCACCGAAGGCGAAATCTGCATGAACGACTTCAATATTCGCAAGTACGATTACC
>JAZSCY010000321.1:0-4854 GCA_045530875.1 Eubacteriales bacterium | reverse complement strand
GCCTTTCTTTACCCGTAGAGAAAGAAAAACAATTTTGTGGTAGGGGACGGCGCCGCGAGTTCGTGAAACGAACTCGAACGGTCCGTAACGTATGGATTAGGATTCACGCAACGGGCGGATATGGAATCCGCCCCTACGGGTCAAACGGAGGTTTTCGCCTTTCTTTACCCGTAGAGAAAGAAAAACAATTTTGTGGTAGGGGACGGCGCCGCGACGTCCCGCAACGTGCGGTTTGGATTTCATAAAACGGGTTGTCGAGGGCGCCAACCCCTACGGGTAAAGCGGGGATTACGTTATCTGGTAGGGGCGTGCATTGCACGTCCGCAACGTGCGGCTTTTGTTATCTCCACGGGATTTTTCCCTATCTCCGTCCCCGGAAAAACTCCCGCAGGATGGTTACGCACTCCCCCTCCATCACGCCGGATTCCACCGCCGCATGATGATTGAGAGGATAGGAATTTACGTTGATCAAAGATCCCATGGCGCCTGCCCGGGCATCCTTTGCCCCGAACACCACCCGAGGAATCCGGGCGTTCACGATGGCGCCGGCGCACATGGGGCAGGGCTGCAGCGTCACATACAAGGTGCAGCCGGTGAGGCGCCATCCTCCCAGCGCGCGGCATGCCTGATCGATGGCCTCGATCTCCGCGTGGGCCAGAGCATTTTTGATCCCTTCCCGGCGGTTGCGACCCACACCGATCACGGTACTGCCCCGGACGATCACGCATCCAACGGGCACCTCTCCCTCCTCGGCGGCTTCCTTTGCCAGAGCGAGGGCTTGGGCCATATATTCTCTGTCCGCCTCACACATGATCGGCGTCCTCCCGATCCTTTCTCAGACGGGCACGGAATTCCGTGGGAGAGAACCCGGCCTCCGCGGAAAATACTTTTGTGAAATATCCCTGATCGGCAAAACCGCAATTTACGGATACCTCTCTTATGGAATCCTCCGTTTCCGCCAGAAGATACCGTGCCCGGGCGATGCGCACATCCGTCAGATATTTGTTGATGGATGTATTATATACCCGGCGGAAGGAATTCATAAGGGTGGATTTGCTGCATCGGAATGCCTCGCACAGATCGTCCAGGGTGATCCGCTCCGAAAAATGGCTGTGGATGTACTTTTTGATCATGTGTGCCAGATCCCGCACCGGCAGATCCAGCCGGCCGGATAGGGTGATGTACTCGGCACAGATATTCATGATGCTCACAAAGGAGCGGAAGCGCGCGGAGGAAATGGTCAGCATCCCGTCGATGGCCTCCCGCAATTCCTCCGGGGAGAAATGACCGTCCGCCGCGTAGGGCATGGCATTTTCAAACAGGGATTGCTTCTCTCCCTCCCCGTTGTCCGCGATCTGGCCGATCATCAGATATCCGGTCAGCACCCCGGAATGGTACAGGGGCGCCACCGCCTCATACAAACCCTGGGGACAGCGATAGACATAGGGCTCCTCGCTTTTTCGCACCACGCTGAGGGCCTCCGTGTCACAGCGCACACAACTGAGATAGCCGGTGGGGCTGTTGTGGATCAGCCGGCAGAGGGGGGATGCCTCCTCGGGATAGGCGGCGATCTCCGTGTATTCGGTGTCGTGGATGGAAACCCGGCATCCGGAGATCTCATACAGTTCCCGGAGAACGGTTTCGATGTTGATTTCCTGCTTCATATCTGTACCTCCTGACAAGACAGTAGCAAAAATACGATATATTACAAATATATGATACTATTTTTCATAGAAAAGTCAAGGGAAAACAAGTATAATTATAAATAAAGAGGAAAAAATGGCAGTTTTGGCTGTCCATCCCCCGATTTTTTGGGGAAAAATGAGAAAATCGTGTGTTTGGAATAATATGGTACGACCGTGTCGGAAGGAGACAGAAAAATGCGGATATTTGCTTTTGAAACTTATGAGGAAATGAGCCGTCACGCGGCGGAAGTGATGGCGGCGGAGGTGAGGGAAAATCCCCGCACCGTTCTGGGATTGGCCACCGGATCCACCCCCCTGGGGATGTATGCGGAACTGGGCCGGATGTGCCGGGCAGGAGAAATCTCCTTCCGGGAGGTAACCACCGTCAATCTGGATGAATATTACGGCCTTACCCCCGATCATGAGATGAGCTACCGCTATTTCATGGAGAAGAATTTCTTCTCGCAGATCGATATTCTACCGGAGAATACCCATCTTCCCGACGGCACCGCCCCCTCCCCGGCCATGGAGTGCCAGCGGTACGACCGGCTGATCGATTCCGTAGGCGGCATCGGTATGCAGCTGCTGGGCATCGGTCACGACGGCCATATCGGATTCAATGAGCCCGCCGATCAGTTCGTGCCCGGCACCAATTACGTGCGCCTGACGGAGGAGACCATCCGTGCCAACGCCCGCTTTTTCGCATCGGAGGCAGATGTGCCCCGCTATGCGCTGACCACGGGCATCCGGGCCATCATGCAGGCGAAAAAGATCCTCATGGTGGTGAACGGCGCGGAAAAAGCGGAGATTCTGTGCCGTGCCCTCTTTGGGCCCATCACACCTCAGGTGCCGGCCTCCATTCTGCAGCTGCATCCCGATGTAACGGTATGCGGCGATGCCCCCGCCATGGCAATGATCCGGGAGAAATTCCCCACCGCCATCGAGAATTAAATATAAAAATCGGCAGAGATTGTTTCCTCTGCCGATTTGTTGTATAATGGGGATGGGGGATGAGAATGGAAAAGGAAAAGAATACTCTCTGATATCATCAAACCGACGGTAGGGGTCGGCGCCCTCGACGACCCGATGATGCCGCTTCATCCGAAACATTTTTGTTCTGGCTACAAAATATTCGATAAAAACACCGCATGTCCACGCTTGTGGCGGAATTGCTTACGGTTGTGTATGGACGATCGAGGGCAAAACCGGTATACTTACGGTGTAAGGAGGTAGGTATGACGCTGTCTGAAAAATTGTATACTCTGCGCCGAAAACAGGGATTGTCCCAGGAAGCGTTGGCGGCGAAACTGGATTGTTCCCGCCAGGTAATATCCAAATGGGAAAACGGAACAACAACACCGGATGCCGAGATGCTGCATAAATACAGCGATCTTTTCGGCGTCAGTATAGATTATCTTGTGCGGGAAGATATAGAAGAACCCACAAGCGTACAGCCTGATGGAAAGAGAGGCGGAAATCGGAAACTTCTTGGCATCGTGGGCTTTGTGATTTCGCTTTTGGGATGCGTTTCTCTCGCCGTGTTTGGCGCCGTTTCGGTGTTCGGATCCCAAACCGCCGACAAAATTGCCCAGTCCTCCATGATCGTTTTGGACGGAGTTTGTATCGCCATGATGGTATCGGTGCTGTTTGCGGTCTTTGGGGCGATACTGCTCATCCAAGCTTTGAAGCACAAATAGGAGTGTTTTATGAAAAAATTATCCAATATTTTCGCGATCCTGGCCATCCTGCTCACAAACGTGATGTGTGTGGTGGTCACAAACATCTGCACAAGCGCATATTATGCGGGCAAGTACGGCTTAACAAGTGCGCCGTGGGAAATCGGCCTTTTGTTCCTGATCCCGTTTGCTATCGGCATCCTGTCCTGCTCTGCTGTCGCCTGTATCGCAAAGAAAAAAGCAAAAGAATAACGGTCACAAAAATCAAACAAACCCCGACAGACGAAAAAGCTGTCGGGGTGTTTTTCACGAAAAATGCTGGAGTTTCAAGGCGTGCGCCATGGCGTCGGTGAATGCTTTTGCTTCCTCCACCGTATTTCTCGGGGACAGACTGACGCGGACGGTGGCATCCGCCTCCTTATCCGTAAGACCAAAAGCGGTCATGGCCCGGCTGATGTTGCGGGATCTTGCCGAGCAGGCCGATCCGGCGGAGATGCAAAATCCTTTTTCGGAGAAATAATTGAGCAGCGTCTCGCTCCGTATGCCGAACACCGTCAGGCTGATCACATGATCGATGCCCCGGACGGGGGTATTCACCCGAAGTGCATCCCCATAGGGAGAAAGACCGGTGAGGATCGCCTCCCGCACCGCTTTTACGGCGGAGGCGTTTTCGGAAAACTGCTCCGCCGACAAACGGCACGCCTCTCCAAATCCGGCGATACCGGGCATATTCTCCGTGCCGCCCCGGAAACCGTCCTCCTGACCACCGCCGGGGGTGATGGGGATCAAACGGCGGGCTTTGAAGATGGGCGCGGCCACCGCCAGAGCACCGATTCCCTTGGGACCGCCGATCTTGTGGGCGCTTACCGTCACCATGTCCACACCCAGCTGGGCGGGGGTGAAGCGGACTTTTCCGAATCCCTGCACCGCGTCCGTATGGGTAACGCAATCGGGAGACAGAGCCCGCACCGTAGCAAAGGCGGTTTTCACATCGTACAGAGCGCCGCTTTCGTTATTCACCAGCATAAAGCTGGCCAGAATGGCATCGGGCGCATTTTCCCGAATGAAATTCATATCCAACATACCGCCCCGGGTGGGGGTGCGGCACACGGTAAATCCGTCCGCCTCCAGCCGTTTCATGCACTCCTCCACCGCGGGATGCTCGCTGTCCGTGGTGAGGATTTTTCCCCGGCTGCCGTTTTTGTCGGGACGGCGTTTGGCGTATACCGATCCAAAAATCGCCAGCTGATCCGCCTCTGTTCCCGAGGAGGTGAAGATCACCCGTCCCTCGCTTTCCCGGCGTATACCAAGGGAGTGAGCCACGAGGCGGCGGTTTTCCTCCAGAATCGCCCGGGCACGGATGCCGAGGCCGTGGGTGGAGGAGGGATTTCCCCACAAATCCTCCGAGAGCACCTCCGTCATTTTTTCGATGACGGTGGGATGGGGTGGGGTGGTGGCGCTGTTGTCAAAATAGATCATATGCTTTATTTCCA
>JAZSCY010000022.1:0-2490 GCA_045530875.1 Eubacteriales bacterium | reverse complement strand
ACATTATATCACATATCATCAAGTGAATCAATAGAGATGAAAAAACCGCCGAGGGAAATATTCAGAAGGATGCATCAGATCATCTGGCGCAGTAATTTCCGCATTCCCCTTGAAATACAAGTACAGATGTGGTATAATATTTAAATATATCACCCGTGTACGCACAGACAGCAGCAGACTGTGCTAACATATATAAGGAAGTGCCATATGCTAAAAGACATATATCATAATCTACAGGAGTCCTCCCCCGTCGCAACAATCATTATTTCTGTTGCCTTTATGCTGTTTTTCGGCTTTTTGATGACTCGTGTTACTAAAAAGCTTCGCCTTCCCAACGTGACGGCATATATCGTGACCGGCGTGCTTATGGGACCGTACTGCTTGGACTTGATCCCGAGGGGTGTCGTGGATGGAATGGATTTTATGGCGGATATCGCCCTGGCATTCATCGCGTTCAGTACCGGTCAATTCTTCCGCTTTTCTGCCCTGAAAAAGAACGGTGCAAAAGTGATTGTCATTACCGTTTGTGAGGCATTCCTTGCATCCGGCGTGGTTTTTGCTTTGCTGTATCTGATCCTTCGTCTGGATCTTGTGTTCTCCCTCGTCATCGCCGCTTTGGCTGCTGCTACCTCCTCCGCTTCGACCGTTATGACCGTCCGCCAGACGCGGGCAAAGGGCGATTTTGTGGACACGCTCCTGCAGCTGATCGCTGTGGATAACATAGTTGCCCTGCTTATGTACAGCACGGCGATTTCCGTGGCCGCCGCTACCATTTCCGGTGAGCCCTTCAGCGTGGGCAGCGTATTCATGCCCCTTCTTACCAACATCGGTGTTTTGCTTCTCGGCGGTGTGTTTGGCTGGTTTATGAAGCTGATGCTGGAAGACCGCTCGGTGGACAACCGACTGATCATCGCGATTTCTTTCCTGTTTGCGTTCTGTGGTATTTGCGCGCTTCTTGAGATATCCCCTCTGCTCGGATGCATGTCCATGGGTACGGTATATGTCAATATTGCCGCCGACGATAAATTGTTCAAGCAGCTGAACTATTTCAGCCCGCCGATTTTGCTTCTCTATTTTGTGCGCTCCGGCTTGAATTTCGATCTGGATGCACTGTTTGGTGTGTCCAACGCAACCGGTGAGGTTCCGCTTCTGCTGATTACTGTGCTGTACTTCTTCGGCCGTATCTTCGGTAAGTATTTCGGCTCCTTCCTCGGATGTTTGTTCGTGAAGAAAAAGAAACAGGTGCGCAATTACCTCGGCCTGGCTCTTGTCCCGCAAGCCGGCGTTGCCATCGGTCTGGCGGCCCTCGGTGCGAGAACGTTGGGCGGCGATGTGGGCAGTGCATTGCAGACGATCATCCTTTCCGCTTGTATTCTGTATGAGCTGATCGGTCCTGCCTGTGCCAAGCTTTCTCTGTATCTGTCCGGCTCTTACTCCAATAAACTGGAGGAGATCGTCGAGGTGCAGGAAACGACAGAGAGCGGGGAAGCAAAAACTTCTCTGGAGTTGCTGATCGAGCGCATACATAAAATCCAGGAGGAGATTCCCCAGCATCCAATCAACGAAGAAGAACTGGCATTTACCCAGGCGGCGGAAGAACAGTATGAACCGATCATGACCCCGCGCCAGCGTTTCAGAAACAGAAGATAAGGAGTTTACTATGAATACAAACATTATCGATCCCCTCGCGTCCTTGCTTGGCGCGTGGTCAGTGGATATCAATATCTGGTCCATTCTTTTCCGTATCGCCTTGTCGGTAGGCCTTTCCGCCATTATCGGCTGTGAGCGTTCCAGCAAACGCCATTCTGCCGGCTTGCGCACGTTTATTCTGGTTTCATTGGCGTCTACAGTTGCCATGATGCTGGACGTGTTCATTGATTTCGGCGGAACGGTAGAATTTCCCCTGGTTTCTGCGTCAACCATCGTTGCTACGGCTATCATCAGCTCCAATTCCGTTCTGTTCAGCTCCCGTAATCAGATCAAGGGTCTTACCACGTCTGTCGGTCTGTGGGCGTGCGGCATCATTGGCCTGACCGCCGGCGCCGGCTACTATACGGTCACCTTGATTTCTTTCTTCGCACTCCTGTGCAGTTTGTCCCTCTTCCCGGCTTTTGAGGTATATCTGAAGAATCGCTCCAATCATTTCGAGATCCATCTGGAGCTGATCAGCAGCACCTATCTACAGAATTTTGTGGCAACGATCCGCCGCCTCGGTTTGATGATCGATGACATCGAGTCCAATCCCGCCTATGTGAATTCCGGATTGAGCGTGTATTCCATCGCTATCACCATCAGCAGTGAAGAGTTGAAGAAGTACAAGACCCACAAGGAAATTATCGAAGCATTGCGCACATTGGATTACGTATATCACGTAGAGGAAATGCAGCGATAATTTGCTCGGAAAAAGTTGTCGGAAATTTGAAAAAAGTTCTTGACAACAAATATGCGCTGTGCTATAATCTATCACATCTAAAGGCTGTGATGAAGACG
>JAZSCY010000015.1:0-1958 GCA_045530875.1 Eubacteriales bacterium | reverse complement strand
GACTATCCCCGCTGCTTTGAGATCGAGGATTGCGGCATTTCCTCCGACGGAAAAATGTATTTCAACGCCAACTGCTGGAAATCCCTCTCCGATACCAACTACGACGGCGTGTTCGTGCTGAACGATTTCGTTATGCCCGGCTTTGAGTCTTGGGAGAATCCTTTTACCGATGTGAAAAAAGAGGATTGGTTCTACGAGGACGTGAAGTTTGTAAACACCAAGGGCTTGATGAACGGCATCTCCGATACCACCTACGGCCCGACGGAACCTCTCACCAGAGGGCAGATCGTCACCGTTCTGTGGCGCCAGGCAGGAAGCCCCGCCCCCAAACAATCCGCCGCCTTCACCGATGTGAAAAAGGATTGGTACTACACCGACGCCATCGCCTGGGCGGCGGAGAATAAGATCGTGGAAGGTCACGGAGACGGCAAATTCTCCCCCGACGATTCCGTCACCCGGGAGCAGGTGATGACCATCCTCTACCGGTACGCCGATCTGCTGAAAAAAGCGAAGGCGTCCACCGCCGATGTGAAAAAATACACTTTCAGCGACTGGGCGAAATCCTATGTGTGTTGGGCCAAGGAAAACGGCATCCTGGATATGGGTACGGATATGTCCGACCTCACCGGATCGGCCAACCGGGCAGAAATCGCCGCCTGCCTGAGCCGGCTGTACGAAAACGTGATCGAGAAGTGAAATAAAACAACTCCCGCAGACAAAGCCTGCGGGAGGTTTTGCTTTGCCATTCGTTGACAAAAGAAGCAGGGCATTGTATAATGCATACATACAAAGAAGTACGAGGAGATGCCGTCCATGGAGATTTCGGAAAAACGGCCGCATGGCTGCGCTGTGGGGATAAAAAAGAAGATTCTTTTGGTTTTGGCTGTCCTTGCTGTGGGTGCGCTGGCGGCCGTGGTGCTGAATTCTCTTGTCTGGCGGGGAATCATCCTGCTGAACAATCCCTCGGGGAAAACTTATCCCGTGCGGGGCGTGGATGTGTCCCATTACCAGGGCGAAATCGATTGGGAGATTCTCTCCTCACAAAACATCGACTTTGCCTTTATAAAGGCAACGGAAGGCAGTACGTTCACGGATGATCGCTTTGCCTATAATATCAATAGTGCCCGGGATTGTGATATCGCCGTGGGCGCCTATCACTTTTTCAGTTTCGACAGTCCCGGAGAAAGCCAGGCGGATCATTTTATCCGTACCGTGATCCCCTTTGCGGGCATGCTTCCGCCTGTGATCGACCTGGAATTTTACGGGGCACACACTATAAATCCACCGGATCCCATCGCCGTACGGGCGGAGTTGGATGCCATGCTTGCCGCACTGGAAGCCCATTACGGATTGAAACCGATTCTGTACGCCACCGAGGAGTCCTACGAATGCTATCTGGCAGGGGCGTATGAGGAGTACGATATCTGGATACGCAATGTAATCGCCAAGCCTCGTTTGTCCGACAACCGGGCGTGGACGTTCTGGCAGTATACCAATCGGGGGCGTCTTTACGGCTACGCAGGAGAGGAGCAGTTCATCGATATCAACGTGTTCCGCGGCACCGAAGAGGAATTTTCCCGCTATCCCCGCTATACGCAGTAATACTTATGTAAATACCCCGGCAGACAAAAATCTGCCGGGGTGTTTTTTCTATATTCCATATGGCGAAGCCAAGGAGATGCATTCACCACTCCCCGTGCCAGATCTCCTGGCCGTCTGCGAGAATGGATACCACTTTCGCGCCCATGCCGCGTACCGTCTCGCCAAGACCCCGCAGAATATGCTCCTCCGGAGTTCCGTCCAGCGTCACCGTCACGGTGGTCACACCCACCGTGTGCTCGATCACGCTCTCCCCACCGATGTCGTGGATCGCGTCGCTTTCCCCCTCCGTCTCACGGATTACGGACAGGCAGGCAATGTCGCATCCCGCCTCATTGAGATAGGTGCTCAAAATTTCC
>JAZSCY010000345.1:0-3956 GCA_045530875.1 Eubacteriales bacterium | reverse complement strand
TTTTGCTGATGGTCTTTGATGGCGTTTTGCGTTTCAGTGAAGATGGTGCAGAGTATGAAGTGCGTGCCGGCGAGTATTATATCCAGAAAAACAACACATATCAAACAGGATATGCTGTCAGCAACTCACCCAAGTATTTGTTTGTCCACTTTCACGCCGACTGGCGTGAGGATGGGGTGACTCTTCCCTTCAGAGGCAACTTTGATTCCATTCGTCTGATGGATCGTATGGAGGAGTTGGATCGTCTTTCGCATGCAAATGCACCACTCATAAGTAAAACAGCGAAATTTCTTTCTTTGCTTGAACTGCTTATCCAAAAGAATTCTGTATCCACTCTGGCAGATCAGATTGCGCAGTACATTCAAGGAGCAAATTTGCAGACAGTATCCCTTGAAAATGTTTGCCATCACTTCAATTTCAGTAAAAACCATATCATTAACACACTGAAAAAAGAGTACGGTGTTACGCCAGTAGAATACATCCACCGCGTTAAAATTGAGCGGGCAAAATATTTGCTTGAGGTTACTTCTTATTCCACCGAGCACATTGCCACGGAATGCGGGTTCAGTGATTATTCTCACTTCTACAAAGTATTTACACGTATGGCAGGGGTATCCCCTACTACATTTCGCAAAACGAAACAAAACGTACATACTAGGCAGTAAAAAAGAGATATGCCGCCGGCATATCTCTTTTCTTCTTATTTATTTCCGTAGGTTCCTTCTGTATCAAATACAACAGAGGGAACATCCTCTTTGGCGCGGGAGGTCTTGATTTTTTCCTGCAGACATGCCCAGAACTCTTCGCCGTCGTTGGGAAGATCCACATAATCGTTTTTCCAGGTAGAAAGCATCATTGCATTGGAAATGGACAGGCCATTGATGCCGTCGTATCCGGGCGCCAGCAGTTCTTCTCCGTTCAGAAGATGATTGGTGAAGTTTTTCAGAATACCCACATGCTGCTCGCCGCCGTTCGGGAAGCGAATCTCTTCCGTCGTGCTGTCGACCTTCTTGAAGCCTTCTGTGGTGGTGAAGCAGTGAGTTCTCTCGTCCTCAACCAGTTTAGTATACTTCAGAACGCCGCTGTCGTATACCAGCTTGCCCTTGGAACCGCTGATTTCCAGACGGTTGGTACCGGGACATTCGCCGGTTGTGGTGATAAACACACCGGTTGCGCCATTCGCATATTCCGCATAGGCAGTTACGTCGTCTTCTACTTCGATATCGTGATACTTACCGAAGGAACAGAATGCGCGAATCTTGGTAGGCATACCGAAGATCCACTGCCACAAATCCAGATTATGCGGGCACTGGTTCAGAAGAACGCCGCCGCCTTCTCCGGCCCAGGTTGCACGCCATCCGCCGCTGTTGTAGTATGCCTGGGTGCGGTACCAGTCTGTGATAATCCATACACAACGCTTCAGTTCACCCAACTCCCCGGACTGAACGATCTCGCGCATCTTCTGGTAAGCGGGGTTGGTACGCTGATTATACATGATACCAAAGACTTTTCCGCTCTCTTTTGCGGTCTTCATAAACTCAACAATGTTCTTTGTATAAACGCCGATAGGTTTTTCGCTGAGCACGTGCAGACCTGCATGGAAAGCATCTGTGCCGATGACAGGATGCATATAGTGAGGGGTAGCAATCAGAATGGCATCTACGTTGCCCTCCTTAAGCATATCCTTATAATCGAGGAAATAGGTGAGCTCGTCACCGTAGATTTCCTTCGCCCAATCCAGACGGTCCTGCTTAATGTCACAAACAGAAGTGAGAACAGCATTGGGGATTTTTCCATCCTTAAAGCTCTTCAAGTGAGACGAACCCATATTACCGAGACCGACTATACCGTATCGTACCTGCTGCATAATATCCTCCATGCGATAATTATTGATTTACTCCATTATATAATGCATTTACTTGAAAATCAATAGCAAAACAGATCATTTTTGTAAGAATTCAGCCGATTTAAAAGGAAGGCACACATGAAGTGATGTGTACCTTCTGCATGACTGATTAGTGGCCGCGCTTTACGTAGTGAGTATGGAGCAGCTCGTGTGCCAGGTGGCTGTTAGGCTCACCCAGGAAGTCCTCATAGAGAGACTTAACGATGGAGTTCTCATGAGACTTGCGCAGATCCATATTCTTGTCGGCAGTGTACAGAACTGCTGCACGCTTAGCCTTCAGATCTACAGAGTTGCGAACGGAAGCGGGCTGATAAGGCTGACCGCCGCCGTTTACACAACCGCCGGGACAACCCATGATTTCGATGAAGTCTACCTTATAGGTGCCGTTCTGCACGCCGGTGAGCAATTCACAAGCATTTGCAGTACCGCTGGCAACAGCAACATTCAACTCGAGATCGCCGATCTTGTAAGTAGCGAACTTGATGCCGTCCGTTCCACGAACCTCAGTGAAGTCCAGCTTCTCCAGGGGCTTGCCCAGGATAACTTCAGCAGCCGTACGGAGAGCAGCCTCCATAACACCACCGGTTGCACCGAAGATAACACCTGCACCGGATCCAACGTCAACAGGAGAGTCGAACTTAGCGTCAGCCAGATCACGGAACTCGATACCGGCGATCTGGATCATACGAGCCAGCTCACGGGTGGTGATTGCGTAATCTACGCCGGGAACACCCTCTACATCCTGACCGTCGCGGGTAACCTCAAACTTCTTAGCGGTACAAGGAATTGCGGAAACAAATACAACATCCTTAGGATCGATTCCCATCTTCTTAGCATAGTATGCCTTGTAGATCGCACCGAACATCTGCTGAGGAGACTTGCAGGTGGAGAGATTCTCGGTCATCTCCGGGAAGTAGTGCTCGCAGTATTTAACCCATCCGGGAGAGCAAGAGGTGATCATCGGGAGAACACCCTTGTTCTGTACGCGGCCGATGAACTCAGTAGCCTCTTCCATGATGGTAAGGTCAGCGGTGAAGTTCATGTCATATACGCCATCGAAGCCCAGGAGCTTCATAGCAGCAACCATCTTGCCTTCTACATCGGTACCGGGCTCATAGCCGAAGCACTCGCCGATGGTAGCACGAACAGAAGGAGCAGCGCAGATAGCCACATGCTTGGTAGGATCGTTGATAGCAGCAAATACCTTTGCGGTATCGTCACGCTCATACAGAGCACCGGTGGGACAAGCAACGATACACTGACCGCAGTTGATACAGGATGTCTCAGCCAGCTTCAGGCCGTTGGGACTCTCAACTTCTGCATCGTAGCCGCGGTTGCTCATGCCGATAGCGCCGATTCCCTGCAGCTTGTTACAAGCGGCAACACAGCGGCGGCACAGAATGCACTTGCTGTTATCGCGGATGATGGAAACGGAAGAATCGTCGATTTCGAACGTCTTCTTGTCGGTGCCGAAATAGTTTTCATCAACACCGTACTCGTTTGCCAGCTTCTGCAGCTCACAGGTGGTGGAGCGTACGCAGGAGAGGCACTGCTTGTTATGAGCAGACAGCACGAGTTCCAGATTCATCTTGCGGGCAGCAAGAACCTTTTCGGTATTGGTGAAAATCTCCATGCCTTCGTTTACAGGGTAAACGCAGGAGGTAACCAGACCGCGCGCGCCCTTTACCTCAACCAGGCAAAGACGGCATGCGCCGATCTCATTGATGTCTTTCAGATAGCAGAGGGTGGGGATATTGATACCTGCACATTTTGCAGCTTCCAGCACGGTCGCATTCGCAGGAACCTCAACCTCAAGGCCGTTAACTTTTACTTTAACCATATCCATTTTGTTATGGCTCCTTTCTTACTGTCTGGAAATAGCGCCGAACTTACATTTCTCAACGCAAGCGCCGCACTTTACGCACTTAGCAGGATCGATAACATGAGCTTCCTTAACCTTACCGGAGATTGCACCGGCCGGGCAGACTCTGGAGCAGAGCGTACAACCCTTACACTTGTCAGCGTCGATTGTGTAGTTGAGAAGCTTCTT
>JAZSCY010000367.1:0-6023 GCA_045530875.1 Eubacteriales bacterium | reverse complement strand
CCAGTAGAAGGAATATTATCAAGTGCGGTTTTCGTAAGATCCCGTGGGTTTACGGATGACAGCAGGGTCGCTTTTGAACCTGCGCCAATTACTACGGAAGACGGCAACGCCAACTGAGATTGAACGATTTTCTTGCCATTTTATAAATATCGAACTGTTAACCGCATCGTCTAAGACGGTGCCTTTTTAATAAGGAAGGAGCTTCACCAATGCACATTGACATTATTATTACACTCGCTGTAGCTGTTTTCGGTTCAACAGGATTCTGGTCATGGATACAGTCCCGAAGCAAAAAGAAGAGCGCAGAAGACCGATTATTATTAGGAATTGCCTACGACAAGATCATCTGGCAATGCAATAAATACATCGCCCAGGGGCACATCTCGGCACAGGAATTCAACGAACTCGACCGCTATATGTTCCAGCCATACACGGAAATGGGCGGCAACGGCACAGCGCAAAAATTGATGGATGAGGTGCGGAAGCTTCCGACGAAAGAGGAGGAATAACATGGATTTATTGGGAATTAGTGGGATTCCGGCAATAGCAATCGTCTGCTACCTGCTTGGAATGGCGTTGAAAGCATGGAACGTTTGGGATGATCGGAAGATCCCGGTAATGATGGGACTGTTCGGGCTGTGTCTCGGTCTGGCTGCGTTTATCTGGTGGCCTGCAGTGATTCCGTCAGATGATCCGATAACGGCAGCGGCGATTGGTATCGTCAGCGGTCTGACCGCGACAGGTATCAACCAGATCTGGAAACAGGCTCGGAAGGAGAGCGAGGATGAAGTACAGTAATACTAATAAGCCAATGGTCTGCATGATGACCAATTCCACCTGCTATAAAAGCACGTATCAGTTTCAGCCTAAAGGTGTCCTGTGGCATTGCACTGGAGCCAATAACCCGAACCTGTGGCGGTATGTGCAGCCTTCCGAAGGTGATCCGCATAGGAAAGAACTGCTGCAGATCCTCGGGAAGAATAATTACGGATCTGACTGGAACCACGCATACGTCTCTGCCGGCGTGAATGCATGGATTGGCAAGACAGCAGACGGCGATGTCAGGGCCGTGCAGGTCATGCCGTGGAACTATGCCCCGTGGGGATGTGGTGGCGCGGCAAACAGTACACATATCCAGTTTGAGATGTGCGAGGATAGTCTGACCGACTCGGTTTATTTTAACAAGTGCTATCGTGAGGGAGTTGAGTTAACTGCATATTTATGCAAGCTTTACGGCATTGACCCGAAGGGATACATCTGGCTGAACGGCAGAAAAGTGCCAACGATCCTGTGCCATTATGATGCCTACAATCTGGGAGTCGGGACAGGGCACTACGATGTATATAATTGGTTCAACCGTTTCGGAAAGACCATGGATGATGTCCGTGATGATGTCATGGCGGTCATGAAGGCCACGGAGTCTCCGCAGATCGCATCCTCTCCGGTCAATAATTTTGGACTGTACTACCACGGGCACTCCCAGACGTTCGGCAACCTTCCGGAAGTCCATGACGGCCAGTGGTGCGGTACAAAGGGCAAGTCAAAACGCCTGGAAGCGATCTGGATCAATCCTCCGGAAGGGATGGAGCTGGAAGTCGATGCGCATATGCAGACGATCGGGTGGAAGACGTTCAAGGGCATCGTGCACGGGAATAACATCATGATCGGCACGACCGGAGAGTCCAGGAGACTGGAAGCGATCCGGATCAGGTGCATCAAGAACACGACCGGTAGGAAGATCCAGCTGCAGGGCCATGTCCAGACATATGGTGATACTGCCATAGTCGGAGAGGACATGGAATGCGGTACGACAGGAACAGCAAAACGGCTCGAGGCGATACGAATCTGGTTTGTTTAAGGCGGTGGCAGGAGAGGCTGTCACCGTGGCGGTTATCCTCCTGTTCTGGGCGGCATTTCGGGTAATTCCGGGGTGCCGCTTTTTTTGATTCTATGATATACTCAGCACGTGAAATGCTGAACAATGTGAAACGAAATGTGAAACGGATGTCGGCAGATGCAGCAACGGCGCGGAACATGGCGATTTATGCTCGGGTTCGAATCCCTCCCGCTGCGCTTTCCCCAGAAGTCAGTATTTATGCGGCTTCTGGGGATTTTTCTTGTATTTATGCGGCTCTGCGGACTTTTTGAGAAGAAAAAACACGAAACAACTTTCGCCTATCGGAAGGGTTTTTCGTAGCGAATGTGAAACGGATGTGAAACGGAATTAGCGCAAAAAAGAAGCCATGCCGTTTGCTGCAGACTCGGCAGCTTTATCGTCCTGCATAGACTCAATATAGACTTTTTTCATGACGTGATCCGTTTTCCATCCGCCCAGCTTCTGGATCTGAGCATCTGACAGTTTCAGAACATTGTGGCAGTAGGATGCAAAGAAGTGCCGGAGATCATGAAAGCGGAAATGCTGCACATCCTGTTTTTTCAAAAAATCGATGAAATGATAGGAGAGCTGCTCCGGGGCCAGCTTCGTAACATATCCCTGCTCCCGGATCTTCTGCGCTATTGGTTCCGGGATCTGCACATACCGGTCAGATTCATAAGTCTTCGGCGCCTTGACGGTCACCTTTCCGCCAATATCCACAGCCGCAGCATGAACGTGGAGCGTGTTGCCGTCCAGATCGGACAGCTGCAGGGCACAGATCTCACCGCGACGCAGGCCCATCATCCCCAGCGCGATCGGGATCTCGAGTTCCGTATCGGCAGCAGCCTTCATCACAGCCTGCATCTCGACTTCCGTCGGGATGTGAGTTTCGACTTTCTTTTTTTGCGGATAAGTGACCGGCGGCATGTTGTAACCGGCAAACCGGACCGCGGCGCTGATCAGACCAATCCGGTTTTTGATTGTCTTCTGGGAGAGCTTGGACTCGGAGAATGTAGTCACAATCTTCTGGGCATCAGGACGGCTCATATCTGCGCAGATTTCGCCCAGGCTCGTGCCTTCTATCTTGTCGATGATATTCTGGTAGCCTTTAACCGTATACGGGCTTAAAACGGCTTTTTTCGCGTTCAGATAGCGCGTTAATGCTTCCGACAACGTAAGCGGCGCGCCGTTCTTTGCCTTCTTCTCATACTCCGCGACCAGCTGCCGGACGGTTGCGCGGTCAGGACCGGTCACGGATTTCCATATTCGCTTTTTAGAGCCTTCCGGTGTGATTTCCACGCGAGCATTGTAAGACCCGGAAGGGAGACGGCGGATTTTCATTTTGAATTCACATCCTTTGCCTCGACGACATCAGCAGGTATGAAATAATTGTATGAGTTTTCTTTCTCGCCGGTCTTAATGGACATTATGAAACCGGCATCACTTCCGTCGATGCTATGCTTTTGTTTTTCGATAGAAAACGCAATCAGAAATGTGGGCGTTTCCCCGTCCTGGTCCGTGCTTATGTCTGAGTTTATATACTTGGCCTCGATCGGGTCGCCGTCCTCGGGTGTGACGAAGTAATTGATGGTAACGTCCTGTGCCTTCACCTCATCGGCGAACCATTGCTTTTCGTCTTCCGAAAGGCCCGTAATATCGAACTGCATGATGATTTGATAATCTAAATATGCTCCGTTCTTTTCTTCGAATATACCCATGCCAACATACGAAACAGAACCGGACTCATACGGGACCTTGTATTCGGTGTCCTGGACATTGTAGATTACCTGCGTTTCCGATTCAAAGACAACCTGAATCTGTTCTTTCTCGGCCCAGACGGAGCTTGCTGATCCGCAAACGAGTGCAGCGGTCAGTACTGCAGCAACAATTCTTTTCATGATGTATTCCCCCTGTGAGACTCTAATTCTATTTGATCAGCACTCTGGTCGCTGTCCAGTGCTCCAGTGGCGAGGTGATCCATCTCATCGAGATAACTTTTCTGGTTCCTCTCTCGTGTCATCCTGGAATTGAGGATGATCGTGTAAAATCCATCGGTTTCTTTTACACAGCCTCCGATCGTTGTCGGAAGGTCTTCGTATACCACTCTAGTATCAGTCCTCATTACCGCCCATCCTATCAATCAGTTGTTTCACAAACTCGATGTCATCGGGCTTCACTTTACGCGATGCATCAAACAAAACTTTGTACTTTGGATTTTTGTGGAGAAATTCGGCAAGGTCACGGGCATCCGGATCGAGATAGTAGGACTCGGGAAGCACTGTGGTTTTATTGGTTCGCCCCATCAGGTAATCAATGTCGACATTAAAATAGTCGGCAATCATCTCCAATGTTTCGAAGTCGGGTTCACGCTGGCCAAGTTCGTACATACTCAGCCGACTGCGAGTAATCCCAAGAGCGTCAGCAAGTTCCCCCTGTGTCATCCCTTTTGCGGTCCGAAGCTGCTTAAAAACTGTTTTGAAATCTCCCATGATATCCTCCCGTTCCCCTCATAAAATATTTTACCACGGAGCGTGGTAAAAATAAATTGGCAAAATGCCACAAAACGTGTTGACTCATGCCACAGCATGTGGTATTCTTAGAGTGCCACACAGCGTGGCTAATAAATCAGAAAGGGGGACGACACTTTGACAGGGTACGGGGACAAGCTTAGAGCACTTCGGGGCGACAAGTCTGCTGATGACGTGGCAAAAGCTATCGGAATCAGTGTTTCGGCGATCGGAATGTACGAACGGGAAGAACGAATTCCGAGAGACGATATTAAGATCAGACTTGCAAAATACTTTGGTACAACTGTGCAAAATATTTTTTTTGAACCGAGTGCCACGATATGAGGCAAAGCGATTTTGGAGGATTTGCACAAATGCCAAAAATCAGACAACCGCACGACACAACACGCCGGATCTTGTTCGGGAAGGGCAAATCAGAGGTCGAGAAAGCGACTGGCATCACGGTCCGAACCCAGCAGAACTGGGAGCGCGATCCGACATCGATGAAGGCACAGGGCATGGCCCGGATCATAAAGGCGCGTGGGCTGTCGGATGAAGAAATCATGTTGGTACTGAAAGATTTAGCAATGTAAAGGGGAGAAAGCAATGAGACTTAAGGGGAGATACATCAATGACAATCTGGAACTGAAACACGAGCCGGCAGACGTGTACGAAGAACCGGCAGGAGAAGGACTTCTGGAGCTGCGCACCGAGCCGCTGAACGTCATCACGATCACACCCAGACCGATGCCGCGCAGACGGACAGCGAACATGATCCGAAAGGCTGTGGTCCTTGGCAGCTGCGTCGCCCTGCCGGTGGCATTCGTCGCACTTGCCGACATTCTGGCAATCAACACGGGCCTGTTTTTCGGAAGTTTTGCAGCGGCGGTCGGATGGCCCGCGTTTGTGTTCTGGGCAAATTTAAGAGACTGAAAGGAGGGCGATATGACACCGGAATGGGCTGATGAACGATACCGCTGCGATAACTGCGGATACGACGGTCCAGGGTGGTTCTACAACATAAAGATGCGCGGATGGAAGCCGCTTTGTTTGTGTGAAGAATGCGCCGAGGACATGAAACGGGAAAACGAATGACCGCTCCGGGGGCTACCAGAACGGCCAAACATCTAAATGATTCCATTTATTTGACAAGACCAGTATAGCACTGGCAGAAAGGAAGGTCAATTTTTGAGTTACGACACAGCCGAAGGAATTCGGCGATCTGATTTGTGGGTGATCAACAAAAGCCCGCAACACTTCAAATACCACATGGACCACCGGAATGAAGAGCCGACAAAAGCCCTGATATTCGGTCAGGCAGCTCACAAATACATTCTGGATCGGGACAACTTCTATGATGAATTCACAATATGCCCGGAGATCAATCGGCGAACGAAAGAGGGCCGGGAGCAGTGGCAATTTGAGCATGACTATGCGGAAGAACATGGGCTGACAATCATCCAGGCCGCGGACAAGATCCTGATCAACGAGATGAGGGCGGCCCTGATGCAGAACCCGTTGGCGGTGCAGCTCCTGACCGGCGAACACGAAAAAGAGTTCTACTGGACAGATGACCTGACTGGCGAGAAATGCAAGTGCAAGGTGGACTGCCTGACAGAATACATGGGGAAACCGTACAT
>JAZSCY010000207.1:0-1887 GCA_045530875.1 Eubacteriales bacterium | reverse complement strand
TGATGGATGCGGGATTCACCCGTTCCACGGAAGTGTACGCCAAAAATACCTCCCGCCTGTCCTTTGCCGGCGGATTTGATTTCACCCCAAAAGTGTTCTCGACCCTCAAGGGTGTGGAGAAAACAGTCCGGTATGAGCAGCCCTATCAGTTTGCGGAGCCGGTGCCCGTGTACGAAACGAAGCGGGTGGATCGCCCGGCTGTGGAATTGTATATGGGATACATTCTCCTCGACGACGGGCGCAACGTCCGGCTGTATACCGCCGACGGCGTATATCTGTTCTCGTACTATTCCGGAGTGGCAAGTCCCGCTTACACCCGGGATCTGCAGGGCCATCCCCTGTTTTACTACCAGCCGCTTATGACGGAGGATCCCGTCTACGCCACGGTTCACTCGACGGGATTTGTTCCCTCCGATTACGACGATACGTTGCACGGACGGGGTCTGTATTTCGACTACTCCCCCTCCTTTGGCATATCCGATTCCACCCTGCTCCGCATTGCCAGCGAAAACACCACCATCACCGTGGCACCGGACGGCACGGAATCCTCCGAAACCGACTACATCTGGGCTTTTGGATTCTCCTCCTCCTGGCGCAGAACCTCCTTCCGCTTCACGAATGCGTGGGAGTTCAGCGAGAATGTGGCCGCCGTGACCGAGGAGGACGGACGCCTTTACTACATCGGCCCCTACGGCTATTCCGCCTTCACCACCCAGCGGCAGTATTACTACTCCGAGTGGTACGTGCAGGAATTCCTTCTGCCCCCGCTGACAAACGGTCCCGAATCCATCGGATTCTATTATTTCGATCACGGTCTGGTACGGGCACGGCGCCGCGTCATCGACTGGAGCGCCTATACCTACAAGGACATCCTCCGTGTGGCCGTGGACGAGGATTTCCTGATGGATAAAAACGGTAAGGAATTCCCCATCCCCGAGGGGTACGACATCGTGTCCTACTCCGACGGCGTGATCCTTCTCACCCGGGACGGAAAATACGGATACATGGATTACACCGGCGCATGGATCGCCCAGCCCATGTACGAATACGCCCGCCCCTTCCATGAGGGATTGGCCGTGGTGGGTTTTGGCGAGAATGATCGAATGATGATCGACACCGCCGGCGACATCGTGATCCCCATGGGAAAATACGGCTACATTTCCGACGTGTCCGACGGCGTAATCGCTGCCTGGCGGGAGGGAGACGGCTGGTCCATTCTGCACAAGATGGCAAAATACTCATAAACAGCGCATAAGTTTTCCACACGGTTTTACACATGTTGTGGAAAACTTTTGGCTTTTCCTTTTGGAAAAAGAGGAATCCCACCACAATATACGGCGGGGGACAGGTGTTCTTCCACCAAATAACCACCCTGTATGGACAAAAACACCCGTTCTGCGGGAGTTTTCCACAGGGGATTCCCCTATCCTCCATTTCCCGACAGGGATTCTTTATGGGGTAGGGTGTGTATCCCCGTCTTTCTCCGTAGGGGAGGGGCTTGCTCCTCCCGTCTCGTAAAGCCAAAGCCGTACGAAACGGGTCGCCGAGGACGTCGACCCTACGACAGAATTGTCCGTTTGTTTCCAAGCAAACTACACCAAACCGAGGTTTATTATGAATACAAAATTTCTCCCCGTCACCCCGGAGGAAGTCCGGGCGGCGGGATACGACACCCCCGATTTTGTCTACGTCTTCGGTGACGCCTACGTGGATCATCCCTCCTTCGGCCCGGCCATCATCTCCCGGGTTTTGGAAAAGGAAGGATTTATGGTGGCCATGCTGCCCCAGCCGGACTGGCGGGACACCACCGATTTCAAAAAATTCGGCCGGCCCCGTCTGGGATTCCTTGTGGCGGGCGGCAACATCGACTCCATGGTGGCCCACTAC
>JAZSCY010000329.1:0-1767 GCA_045530875.1 Eubacteriales bacterium | reverse complement strand
GAAACGACCATTTGAGAGAAAAGAGAAGAGAGAAAAGGGAAAAGTGAAGAGAACAAAAGAAACGACAATCTTCTGTCGAAAATTGTCGTTTCTGATTGGAGCAGATGACGGGAATCGAACCCGCGTATTCAGCTTGGGAAGCTGATGTTCTGCCATTGAACTACATCTGCATATTTCCGCGGTACTATTATAGCACCGCGGAGATGTATTTGTCAATGCGTGCGTTCGCAAAATCCATCGACACAATCCGCTTTATCTCTCCGACAGCGGCACGTACTCCCTGTCTTTTTGCACGTTGATATAAGCGGGACGGATGATCTTGCCCGCGTTCTGGAGTTCCTCGATCCGGTGTGCACTCCATCCCGCGATGCGGGACATGGCGAAGATGGGCGTGTACAATTCGGCGGGCAATTCCAGCATGCGATAGATCAAGCCGGAGTAAAAATCCACGTTGGGGCTGACGCCTTTGTACATTTTACGCTTTTCCGCAATCAATTCCGGTGCCATGGCCGCCACGGTTTCGTACAATTCGTACTCTTCCTCGTATCCCTTCTCCTCGGAGAGGGCGCGGGCATACTGCTCCAGAATTTCCGCACGGGGATCGGACAAAGAATAGATGGCATGGCCCATACCGTAGATCAGCCCCGCCCGATCGAAGGCATCCTTATCCAACAGGCGGGCCAGGTAATCCTTCACTGCGCCCCGATCCCGGGTGTTGATGGTGTGTTTCATATCTTCAAACATCCGCACTACCTTAATATTCGCGCCGCCATGGCGCGGTCCTTTCAGGGATCCCAGGGCCGCCGCCACGGAGGAATAGGTGTCCGTGCCGGAGGAGGTGACTACGTGGGTAGTGAAGGTGGAGTTATTACCGCCGCCGTGCTCCGCGTGGAGCACCATGGTCAGATCCAGAAGCTGTGCCTCCAGGGGAGAGAAGCAGCTGTCCTCTCTTAGCAGATGGAGGATATTTTCCGCCGTGGAATACTCCTCCCGAGGCAGATGGATAAACAGACTTTTTCCCTGGTGATAATGCTGATAGGACTGATATCCGTACACCGCCAGCATGGGGAACACGGAGATCAACTGCAGACTTTGCCGCAGTACATTAGGGATGGAAATATCGTCGGGATTGTCGTCGTAGGCGTACAGCGCCAGCACACTGCGGGAGAGGATGTTCATCATATCCCGGCCCGGGGCCTTCAGAATCATATCCCGGGCGAAGGAGGAGGGCAGGGATCGGTATTCCGATAATTCTTTTGTGAAGCGGGACAGCTGTTCTTGATTCGGAAGTTCGGAGAACAGAAGGAGATACACCGTTTCCTCAAAACCGAATCGCCCGTCGGCGCGGAATCCCTCCACCAGATCCCGGACGTTGATGCCGCGATAGCACAGCTCACCGCGGCAGGGGATCTCGCTGCCGTTTTCGTCCTTGGTTCGGGCGTTGACCTTGGAAATCTCCGTCAGACCGGTGACCACGCCCCGGCCGTTCACGTCGCGCAGACCGCGGAAGACGTGATGCTCGGAGTACATCTCCGGCGCGATGTGGTTGCCCTCACAGGATTTCTTGGCCAACTCTTCTATGTAGGGGGTAATTTCGGAATAGGATTTTCTCATGTGGCTCTCTCTTTCTTCGGAAATGAAATACATATATAAATATATGATACCATAATATCTCCGAGAGTTCGTTTCGAAAATGTTACTTTTTTCTGTCCGTACCGTTGACAGGTCCCATGTTTCCTTATACAATACAAACATAACGTAATAATG
>JAZSCY010000301.1:0-6776 GCA_045530875.1 Eubacteriales bacterium | reverse complement strand
GCGACTGGTATTTTATTATATGATACCATACACAGTGCCAAAATCAAGGGGAACTGTGTGAACTTTCTGCACAGTTCGGCAAAAAACGGGGCAGCCACAAGGACTGTCCCGTTTTACTTATCCCTCGTACCCTGTATCCTCGGAACCGATCAGCATATAATCTGCCGGATCCACGCTTACTCCGTCTATTTCCAGCTCATAATGAAGGTGAGGAGAATCCGCAATCTCCATAAGTGCGCTCTCACCGATTGCACCGATCCGATCACCGGCACGCACTGCTGTACCTACCGCGATACCATCCGCCAGTTGCGGAGACAAATTTTTGTAGATACTGCGTGCTCCGCCTTTGTGCTCAATAGACAGACAAACACCCATCATGGGCTCATCCCAGATTTCCCCAACAGTGCCGTCTGCTGCCGCACACACCGAAGCACCGCTAACCGCCAGAATATCTACACCGGCATGGGTGCGGTAATCGTTCATAGTCAAAGAATACACCGGCACCTCTGTATTGTGGGTCTGTGAAAGCACACCCGCTACCGGAGAGATGAAATTCGGAATCGCTTCATCCGCAATCACCGGTTCGTCCTCCGGCACCTGCGCCGACGCATCGGTGGTTTTAGGCTCATCGGGGGTTGTATCCTGCGTGGGTGCGGTGGACTCCGGTGTGCTCTCTGCATCGGTACTCAGAGATACGTCCGTATCATTTGTATCGGCTTTGTCGGATGTGGAATCTACCGGGGAAAGCGGGGGCGGGGTTTCACGACGATCCTGCATCAGTGTCAGGCAGATCAATACGGAGGCAAATGCAAGGATTACGGCAATAATCACCGCCAATGTGCGGTTTTGTCTATTTTCCATTTTACTGTTATTCATATAACTACCTTTCTCCCATGTACTGTTTGGAATGTTTTCCGCCAAAGGTAGTTTTGCCATAATCAGCGCATTTATACGAATTCAGATATATTTGTAACGAAATTATCGGAGAAAATTGACTTTATTCTCCTTTTGTACTATAATAAATATATCCATCAGAATCACATAAGGAGTTTGCCATGATCCTCATAGAACGAACCGCCGTCATGAATCTGGATAACGCCATCCGCGGCGCAACAAATCCCATGAACAGCTGGGCACGGAGCGACAGCGGATACGATGAAAACGGAGTATTTTCCCTGGGCCCCGCAGATATCGATTTCGGCCACCGTCTGGCAGTTGCCGGAACGGATCACCGCAAGTTCCTGCGGCAGATTTTTGTATCCGTGGATATCACCGCACCGCTGTACTGGTGGAAGGAATTTGACACCTACAAGGTAGGCACGGTAGCCAACTCCACCTCCACCATGCACAAAATCCATGCAAAATCCTTTGACCGATCCGATTTCAGCTGCGACCGCATGAGCGAGGAAGCCCTCCATTGTCTGGATTCTGTGATCGCTCTGCTGGAAAAACAGCGTCTGCTGTTTGTGGAAACCAAGGAACTGTCTTACTGGCACGATATGATCCAGCTTCTCCCCTCCTCCTACAATCAGATGCGCACTTGCACGCTGAACTACGAGAATCTGAGCAACATTTATTACGCACGCCGCTATCACAAACTGCCCGAGTGGCATGTGCTGTGCGACTGGATTCTGTCCCTCCCCTATGCGAAGGAATTTATTGCAGTAAAAGAATAAACGAAAGAAAAACGCTGAATCGTCCGATTCAGCGTTTTGTATTTTACAGTACTTTGATAGGATTGCTGTCAAAGAACAGGCACTCGGCCCCGCAAAGCTGGCGGCAAATATCCGCAAGGCGGGCAAGCACAGGTGCTTCCGTATAATAGTGGCCTGCCTGGATCACGTTGATGCCGTCATCCGCCGCATCCAGGGTAATATTATACCCGGAATCGCCGGTGATCAGCGTATCTGCGCCTGCAGCCAGGGCGGGATATATGAAATCTCCACCGCCGCCGCCAACCAGAGCCACCGTCTTTACCGGACGTTTGCCCGCGTACTGGATCATGGGACAACCCAGTTTCGTCTTTACGAGTGCCGCAAAATCCTCCAGTGGCATCTCATCCTCCAGATAAATGATCCGTCCCAACGTGGGAGCACCGTCATCGCCGAAAGTGCCACCTGAAGTGAATCCCAGCGCTTCCACCAGCGCATCGTTTACGCCGCCCTGTCCCGCATCCAGTCTTGTATGAAAGGACATAATCGCCACATCAGCTTGAACGGCAGTCAATGCCCGCTTTCCATTCAGAGAATCCGGGGTGACACATCGAAGCGGCCGGAACAGCAGCGGATGATGGGTAAGAAGCACCTGACAGCCATTCTTCGCCGCATGGGATATAGCCTCATCCGATGCGTCAAGGGCAAGCATAATGCGGATCACTTCTTTATCCGGATCGGCGCAAAGCATAAATCCGTCGTTATCCCAATCGCAGGAGAGGGATTTGGGGTACATATTATCCAAGGCACGGTACAAATCACGAATCGTCATAGTGTAACACCTTCACTTTCAGCAATAGAATACATGTCACGAAGAAGCCTGTCCTCCAAAGAAGTATCATGCCCGCCGACGGCGAGGCCATTTCGTCTTTTCAAAACAGAGCGGATCTCCCGCTGCAGATAGGCAGAAAACAACTCCCCTGCTTCCCTTCCGCGACGGATGTGTGCCTCACCGAGAAGCAATTCTGTCGGGGGCAGATTCCGGATAATGCCGTCGTAGGAGACGTGAAGACAGGTGTATATTTTCCCGGCGGCGCCGGCCAGTTTCTCGTCCTCAATACGGTATCCGTTCCTAGCCAGGTATTCTCGCAGATCCACCACCGAGGACATAGGCTGCAAAATACACTTTACTCCGTCACGGCGGGTATACGGCGACTCATCCAGTATGCGGGCGATCAACTCGCCGCCCATGCCGCAGACAAGAATATCCTGCACGCCTTCTCCCGCCAGATCGATATCCTTCAATCCATCCGACAAATAGAAGGACAACCGGGAGGTACAGCCGTACCGGGCCGCGTTTTCCCTCGCATTGGCCAACGGCATCGGATTGACATCGGACACCACCGCACGGGGACATACCTCGGTGAGAATCAGATAAATCGGCAAATAGGCATGATCCGTTCCCACATCGCAAGGTACGGAGCCGCGCCGGACAAAAGATGCCGCCAGCCGCAAGCGGTCATCGGTCCATGGCAAGTCATGTAATTCTTTCATCGTTATGAAAAACGGCGGGATTTCCCCGCCGTTGACTGTTCTTATTTCTTTTCAGCGAAATACTCGTTCAGCTTCTTGACAAGCGCAGCGGGATCCGTGTTGTGTACAGCACAGGCGTCCTCAATGCTCTCACCGCGGGATGCAGGGCATCCGAGGCAGTGCATGCCGATCTCAAAGAAGAACTTGGCGGTTTCTACATCGTAGTCCAGAACGTCACCGATAATCGTTTCTTTTGTTACAACCATTGTTTTATACCTCTATTATGATTTATTAATTTGCTTTGGGAATGGAATTATCTTCATCCGGTACGATCACCTTGCGGATGTCAGCACCGATACGCTGCAGCTTGCCGACAATGTCGTCATAGCCACGCTCAATCAGGTGGATGTCTTCCACCTCTGTCTCACCGTCCGCGATCAAACCGGCAATGATCATAGCCACACCGCCGCGAAGATCCATCGCTTTAACCGGAGCGGCACTCAATTCTCCGCCGCCCTCGATGATGGCCGTGCGTCCGTCCACCTTGATCTGCGCACCCATACGGCGTAGCTCATCCACATAACGGAAGCGGTTTTCATACACACCCTCCGTGATATAGCTTACGCCCTTTGCCTGGGACAGAAGCACCGTCATCTGAGGATGCATATCGGTAGGAAATCCGGGGTAAGGATGGGTTTTCACGCTGGTACGCGTCATATCTGCCGTACCCTTTACAAGAACAGCATCGTCCAACTCTTCCACCGTCACGCCGATCTCATCCAGCTTTGCCGCGATCGATTCCAGATGCTTGGGAATTACGTTGTTGATCCGCACACATCCGCGGGTAGCAGCAGCGGCGATCATAAACGTACCGGCCTCGATCATATCGGGGATGATAGCATACGTACAACCATGCAGGCTGGGTACGCCTTTAATCTTGATCATATCCGTACCGGCACCACGAATATTGGCACCGCAGGTGTTAAGGAAGTTGGCCAGGTCTACGATATGGGGCTCACGTGCTGCATTATCGATGATGGTAGTACCCTCCGCGGTAGCCGCGGCCAGCATGATATTGATGGTAGCGCCGACGGACACAAGGTCAAAGAAGATGTTGGTTCCCGTCAGTTTGCCGTTTTGGGCTTCAATGGCGATATTTCCGTTTTCCAGATCCACCACGCCGCCGAGAGCCTCAAAACCCTTGATATGCTGGTCGATAGGACGCTCACCGAAATCACAACCGCCGGGGAAGCCGACCTTTGCACGGCCAAAGCGGCCAAGCTCAGCGCCAAGAAGATAATAGGATGCGCGCATTTTCCGGAATGCATCCACCGGAACGGATTCGATATCGATGTTGGTACAGTCAATCTCGTATGTGTTCTTGGAAAGCATCCGGATGGACGCGCCCATGGAACGGAGAATACCGAACGACACCGTCACATCACGAACCGCGGGAATATTCTCGATGATGCATTTATTCTTGACAAGAACGCACGCATATATTATGGGCAGAGCGGCATTCTTCATACCGCTGATTTCGACGTTGCCAAATAGCGGTTTACCGCCGCGAACAACGATTTTTTCCATATATAATCCAAATCTGTCGGGGGACAGATCTATTCCTTTCCGTATTATCCCGGATGCCGGAATTCCGCACGCAAAAGGATGAGTACGAATCCGAAATATATGTCCGAGCATAAATATCCATCATGGAATCATTAACACATATATTATAGCAATTTACACTCGAAAAAGGAAGAGGATTTTACGAGTTTTTTCATTGTGATCATATATTTGGTGCTTTTCACACAATTCCGCAAAAAATCCCCTGGTTTATTTTGTGTACAATGTACCATCCACTGCATTGATACAGTATATTTCCCCCGTATCGGTTCCCACATTCCATGCGGGGATGAGGTAAAAATTCTCTGTATCGTCACGGAAATACACGGCATATCCCAACTCCATGGAGACGATCTCCACTCTGTCGCTGCCGGAATCGCCGCGCTCCTCCAAAATCCGGGCTCTTACACTATACAGTATATTGATCTGATCCATGAGTTGTGCAGAATAAGTTGCACCTCTCGACGCAAAGCACCAGGATCCGCTCATTCCGATGATCTCACCGCCGTATACTGCAAACACTGTCCGGAAATCCGCCAGAGGATATCCCTCCATCCACTGCTGACAGATCACGTATCCGATATCGGTTTTGGAATCTTTGCCGCACGCAATCACCGCATAGGCCTTCGCCTGTTCACTTCCCCGCTCACCCGCCGGCAACGCCAGGCTCACAAAAGCTGTAACGGCTTTTTGCATGGTGTCTGCCAAAGACGGCTCCACCGCAGTCAGGGAGTCCACATCCAACGTGGTCAGCGTATAATGCTCCGGCGCATCGGATGCCATATACCGAAGGCCAAAGCCGTCATAGAAGGTGCACCGGTCTCCATTCTTAAGGGAAACGACCATACCGTTCGGTGCGTCAAACGTACGGGACACCTCACTCCGGCTCAATTCTTCGGCGACACGGGTATAGTAATCATTTCCCATATCCCCTTCGTATATTACCGGATTCACCTTTCTGTCATCCACCACTCCCTGGGGGATGTAGATACCGTCCCGGCGGAACAATTCCCGCATCTGGCGGATCACATCCTCGGGAATGCGCTCCATGGGACGAAAAACAGAGTAAAGAAATCCAAGCATAAACACATTGGCAATCACCAGAATACCGATCAATGTGATTTTCAGCACACGCCAGCCTTTCATCTGCGTCTACCTCCCACTCTCGCCTCGGGATATGCCATCCATTCACCGACAATGGCAATGTCATTCTCGTCCATGCGATACACCAGGTACATATAGGCACGTGTATCCCCGACCATCTGTTTTTTGCTCCACTGTTGAAGCATCAGCTGATATTCATTGAGACTGCGGCGCACAGCTGCCGTGTTGTAGGTAATACTGCGAATCGTATCGCCCGTGAAGGTAATGCTCAAACCCATGGGCTTCTCGCTTGCGTACAATTCTATATTGTCAGCAAAATAGGCGAAGAAAAGCGTCACGGAATCACCGGAAACGGATATGGATTTCAGGCGAAGGTGTGCATCGCCGCCGGTATACTGGATATCCATACCGCTCAGGCGGCGGATAAGATAGGAGGCAGTCTGCAAATAGGTGTATATATCACCCGTCGCGTCCTGACCAAGAATTTTTGACAGACGAACCCCGCCCTGCTCCGAAGAAGTATACATGATGGAACGGGAATCAATCCGCAAATTACCGTGAGATTCCACATACACATAGGTTCCGTCTTCCTCCGTGTGATAACGAAGCTTATCCGGGTTAAAATGCAAGAGACGGAACAAAACATCCATATGCTCGCTGTTGGAGCGAAGCAGAGCCGCACTGCCCTCCGAGGCAAATATGCCGCGGACGGAAATTTTTTCATCGATGACAAATCCCACATCGGAGTCATTTGCCAGCACGTACCCATGATAAAACATATCCGGATACGCATTTTTATAACCCACAAACGCATCCATAGATACGGTGTTATCCAGCGAATAGGAATACACACCGCTTGTTCCG
>JAZSCY010000154.1:0-5976 GCA_045530875.1 Eubacteriales bacterium | reverse complement strand
TTCACTCTGCGCCGCGCGGCGGAGAAGTTGGATGTTCTGTATGTGGGCGTGGATTTCACCTCGCCGGCCTCTTTGACCATGCTGGAGGATCTGATCGTTTCTCTGAAGCACGATATCAACATCGGCGGTGTGATCATTGATCCTTACGGCGATCCGACCATTACGGAATATGCTGCCTACTGCGTGGATTCGATCATGCCCGGGCCGGCAGACTTTTACTATAACGAGATCCGTGCAAAATACGATGCGATCCCGGAATTAGTGGATTTTCTGGATTGCTTTCAGGTGCTGAATGAGAATTATCCCCCGCAGAACAAACTGTTCGGCTGCAAGGTGCCCGAGTCGGAGGATCATCTGGCCGCTTTGGTGGCAACTGCATCCAATACAGTAGCGGAAAGCGGCCGCGCGGTGCTTGTTCTTGTGGCTGAAACGGATCTCACACCGGATTCACAGCTTTGCCGCTTGGCGCGGGATGGGAATCAGTCCTATATGTGCGTGGGTTCGGTGACTACAAACGGTGTCTGGGATACGTCTTTCCCCAGCCGTAAGGCAGCCGTGTATCTGGTGGAACGGGAGGATCTGTGGTTCTTTGATTGCCTGTATTCCTGGGCCGCCACCCTGTCCAGCGGCACAACACAGGACGACAGCTATCTGGAATCCCGGTATACGGAATTGTTTTTTGTGATCACGGATGCGACCGAGGAGGATCCTGAATGATATATCTGGAAGATGGGGATCTGGCGCAGTTTTCTCTGACAGAGGGACTGATCGCCGTGCCTTTGGAATTGTATGAAAGTGAAACCGGAGAACTTCGGTTTACCGTGTATCCCGGTCTGGAGCACGTGGCGGAAGGATTTGTCGGGCAGGGATTTGCGGACATCTTCTCCGAGGAAGCCATCGCGTATCTGAAAAAGCATCTTACGCCCTATGTCCGTGAGTACGGCTTGGATCCGTCCCGGGATGCGGACGTGTACTTTCTCGATTATCGGCTGCGGGATGAGGATAAAGCCCCTTCATCGGCCGTGCTGACCAATACAGAGTTGATCGACGGTACGACCGACAGAAGCGGATGGTATAACGCCACCACCCATGCCTTGGAAATGGATCCCGACGATCCCGAGGATGTGTGCGCGGTGTACCGGATTGGGGATGCTTTGGTTGCCTATGCAGCGCTGAACGATTTTCCTGAGGAGGAAGATGTGCGGGAGATTCATGTGGAGTGCGCTCCGGCCTATAGGAAACAAGGGTACGCCACGTCCTGTACGGTGATGCTGTCCAAATTCCTTCTGGGGAGAGGATACAGCGTGAAATATGTGTGCCGCCATACCAATGCGGCGTCTGCCCGTGTGGCCGAAAAGGCGGGGTTTTCCCTTGTGGGCAAAAGATACAGCTTTGTTTGCTATCGTAACGGCGATTGATATCGCCCGGAAAGGATGAATCACTATGGCATTTGATGCCGGTATGCTGCGCTGTGTGCTTCGTGAGTTGAATGAGAAGCTCCGCGGCGGAAAAATCGAAAAAATATATATGCCCCAGCGGGATGCGGTGGTTTTGCAGATCAAAAACGGCCGGGATGTGCACCGGCTTTTGATCAATGCGGGATCGTCTTCGCCCCGCTTGTGCATCACAGCGGAAAAGTCGGAAAATCCGGCGGTTCCGCCTATGTTTTGTATGGCGCTTCGCAAGCATCTGGGCGGCGGAAAACTGATCCAGGCGGAGCAGATCGGCTTTGAGCGTGCCGCCCGCTTTACTTTTGAATCCTATGACGAAATGGGATTCAAAACGGAAAAACATCTGATCGCCGAGATTATGGGTAAATACAGCAATCTGGTTCTCGCGGACTGTGACGATAAGATGATCGGCATCCTGAAGCCGGTGGATTTTACTACCAGCCAGAAGCGACAGCTTCTTCCCGGTATGCGGTATGAAGAGCCGCCTAAGCAGGAGAAACTGGATCCCATGACGGTGACAGAGGGGGAGTTTAACCGCATTTTCGGTGAGGCGGATCCCACATCGGTTGCCGAGAAAAAAATGACGTCCACCTTTGCCGGTATGGCTTCGGTGACAGCCCGGGAGATCGCGTTCCGTGCCGGCGGACACACAGCCGCAACACTGGAGGAGTGCAGCCGTCATTTGTGGCGGGAGTTCTCGGCCTATCGGGATGCGGTGCAGGGAAGCGGCGTGCCCACTTTGGTGCGTATGCGGGACGGCTCCATGAAGGAGTATTCCTATATGGAGTGCCGTCAGTACGGCGAGGCGGTTATCCATGTGCCGATGGAAAGTTTTTCCGCCTTGATCGATGCCTATTTTGCCCAGCGGAGTCGGCAGGATGTGCTTCAGCAAAGAGCCGCCGATGTCCTGCGTCTTTTGCATAACGCCGAGGTGCGCATCGAGAAGAAAATGGCCGTGCAGACGGCGGAGTTGGCCGAATGCGACAGCGGAGATACGTATAAACTGTACGGAGATTTGATCACCGCCAATATTTATCGCCTGAAAAAGGGAATGAAGCAGGCGGATCTGGAGAACTACTACGCCGAGGACGGCGGTTGCGTGTCGATCCCATTGGAAGTCAATCTTACCCCCGCCCAGAACGCCCAAAAATATTACAAAAAATACAATAAAACAAAAAGTGCCCGCATCCATCTGACGGAACAGCTGGAGCAGGCAAAAGCAGAGCTTGCATATATCCGCACCGTGCAGGATTCCCTGTCCCGTGCGGAGACGGAAAAGGAACTGATCGAGATCCGCATGGAGCTGTATCAAAGCGGATACGCCTCCAAAATGAAGAACTTTTCTTTGAAAAAGCCGCCCGCACCTACACTGCTTCGCTTTGTTACCGAGGATGGACGGCAGATCCTTTGCGGCAAAAACAATACGGCAAACGACCATTTGACCACAAAGGTGGCGGAGCGATCGGATTGGTGGTTCCATGTAAAAAATCAGCCCGGCTCTCATGTGGTTATGCAGTGTGATGGTGAGTCGGATGAGCCGACGGATCGGGATTTTACCCAGGCGGCTATGATCGCGGCGTACTATTCCAAGGCCTCCGACGGCGTGATGGTGCCTGTGGATTACACAAGAGTCCGCTATGTGAAAAAGCCGTCGGGATCCAAGCCCGGATTTGTTACCTATACCACCAACTGGACAGCCTATGTGACTCCGGATAAAGAGACTGTGGAACGGATGAGAGTGAAATGAGCATAACGGCCATCATCTGCGAGATGAATCCTTTGCATCTCGGACATGCCTATATACTGCAGGAAATCAAAAAAACATCGGACTGCGTGATCGCCATCCTGAGCGGGAACTTTGTCCAGCGGGCAGAGTGCGCACTTCTGGATAAATATGCCCGTGCCGAGGCGGTTATCCGTGCCGGTGCGGATCTGGTGGTGGAATTGCCGTTTCCATGGTGCAGCGGCGGGGCGGAGTATTTTGCCGCGGCCGGTGTGGCACTGGCTCACCGTTTGGGTGCAGATACCCTGGCTTTCGGTGTAACAGCGGATCGGGGCGATTTGTATGCCCGGGTTGCCGATGTGCTTCTGTCCCCGGAATTTGCCCGGGAATTACAGCAGGATCGGCAGCAGCATCCGTCACGGGGAGCGGCTCAATCCCGGCAGACCTGCCTGCAGAAGCATTTTTCAGAGGATTTGTCCGGACTTCTCGAATCTCCCAATGATATTCTTGCCATCGAGTATGTAAAAAGCATCCGTCAGGGTGGATATCCTTTGCGCATTCAGCCCATCAAGCGGCTGAGTAGCGAGGAGGATCCCCGCTTTTTGGGTGCCACATCCATCCGGGAACGGCTTGCGGATGGGAAATCGGTGTCGGACCATCTTCCGGAGTATTCCGGGCGGATTTTGGAAAGGGAAATGTCGGCGGGGCGTATAACGGACGCTGCCCGTTTGCGGGATATTCTCTTCTTCCATCTGCGCCGCCGGTGTGACGGCCCGGCTTTTGCGGAGGGCGGCGGCGGTGTGCTGGAACGGCTTGTCCGGTGTGCGGAAACTACAGCGGACGGACAGGAAATGTTCCGCTCGGCCGCTACCAAAAAATACACCAATGCCAGACTGCGTCGGGCGGCTTTGTTTGATATCATGGCCGTAGGAGAGGATGTTTTGCGGGAGTTGCCGGCATATACACTCCTTCTCGGCGCTACGGAGGCAGGATGCGCCTATCTTTCCCGGAACAAAAAGAAACTGCCCATCCCGGTGCTCACAAAGCCCTCGGATGAGAGAAAACTGGACGGTGTCGCATCCGCACAGTACGCCCGTGCCAAAGAGGCGGACCGGCTGTATACCTTGTGCCAGCGATCTGTGGCCCCGGCGGACGCGTATCTGAGACGTACCCCCTATATCGAGTAACACAAAGACGGAGAGAACCAAAAGTTCTCTCCGTCTTTTGCATTGTCTGTCAATCTTCGATGGCTTCCCGGGAGCGAAACAGAAGGGATACGCACCACAGACCGGCCAGTGCGATCACTGTGTAGATAATACGGCTGACCAGGGCATCCTGACCGCCAAAAATCCACGAAACCAAATCAAACTGAAATAAGCCGACGCTGCCCCAGTTGACTGCTCCTACGATGACGAGTAACAGTGCAATTCTATCCAAAAACATGTGAAATTGTTGCGAGGGATGATCCCGCCGCTCTCCTGTCGAATCATTGTTGAACCGCATCGTCTGCGGTAACACTCCTATCTTGTGCGATTCGGACAGATTTTATCAGTGGATATTTTTGGAATTTACAGAATCAGCTTCAAAACGTCCCGCAAATCGTCCACCACAGGCACGCCCATGGCAAGCAGGGAATCCCGTCCGGCATGTCCGCCGCTGTACAAAATGCAGTCGGCTCCCATGGCCCGCGCGGTTTCCGCATCGTGGGGAGTGTCGCCGATCATCACCGCGTCGGATTGATTTTCACCAAACAGACTCTTGGCCGTTTCTGCCTTTCCGCCGGCGTAGATGTTGTCCAGACCGATCACATGATCGAAACCGTTTTCCATTCCCAGAATCCGGAGATGCCGCAAAAGCATCTCTTTTTCGGAGGAGGAGAGGATGATCTGCCGGATGCCGTTTTCTGCCAGTGTGCTGTGAACCTGAGCAAAGCCGGGACACAGCGTCAGGGAATTTTCCCCTGCCACAAACAAATCGACCCACTCTACGGCCAGTTCCTCATAAGGCTCTTTGTCAAAATCAAACCCTGCATCCCGATAATACTCTTTTACGGGAAAACGGAACACCCGATGATAGTCTTCCACGGAATCTATGGTAGACAGCCCCCGCTTCGACAGCATGTGATTCACACAGCGGATGCCGTGGGATACATCATCCATGACGGTGCCGTTAAAATCCCAGAAAACGGTTTTGTATCGCATACAAAAGCTCCTTTGCAGATGAAAAATTCGATAAATGGGAAAAAGCAAAAAAACGATAAACAGGACACGCCGAGGCGCATATAGTAAAAGCAGTGACAATAATGCGGAGGGGAATATGATTGCGGATTTTTTGATTTTTTTGCTGGGAGGACTCTCTTATCTGGTACTCAGTGTATCGCCTGCCCAAAAATTTCCGCCGCCTCTTTCCCATGAGGAGGAAGCGGTGCTGTTTGCCAAAATGCATGCGGGGGATAAAAAAGCCCGTGCCTGCCTGATTGAGCACAATCTTCGTCTGGTCGCCCATATTGTGCGCAAATATTATACCTCTCAAACCGGGCAGGAGGATCTGATCTCCATCGGTACCATCGGCCTGATCAAAGCGGTGGATTCCTTCAAATCGGAAAACGGGGCTCGGTTTGCCACCTACGCCGCCAAATGCATCCAGAATGAGATCCTCATGCACTTTCGGGCGCAGAAGAAAATTCTGTGCGAGGTGTCCATCGACGACACCATCGATATGGATCACGACGGAAATCCTCTGACGTACAGCGATATCATCAAAGTGGACGATACCATCGCAGAGGAGATCGACGAAAAATGG
>JAZSCY010000096.1:0-3148 GCA_045530875.1 Eubacteriales bacterium | reverse complement strand
CTGATCGTTGAGGATGAGAAAAACATCGCGCAGGTTCTGCAGTACAATATCATTAAATCCGGCTATGAGGCTGAGATTGCGGGGGATGGCGGCACCGGTCTTGTCCGTGCATTGAGCGGGGTGTTTGATCTGGTGCTTCTGGACATCATGCTTCCCGTTATGAACGGCTTTGAGGTGTGTGAGCAGATCCGTCTGAAAAGCCAGATCCCGATCATATTCGTGACTGCAAGGGAGGAAGAAAAGGATAAGATCCTCGGCCTTGACACCGGCGCGGACGATTACGTTACCAAACCCTTTTCTTTCAAGGAACTTCTGTCCCGCATTCGTGCCAATATTCGCCGCAGTGCCGGTGAGAGCGTCGTGGAAAAAAAGATGGAAGAGTCGGCTCCCGTTACCATCGGTGATTTGTGCATCGACTGCGCAAAGTATCTGGTGACCAAAAATGGTGAAGCTATTGAGTTGTCCAAAAAAGACTACGACTTGCTGGCTTTTCTTGCCGCCAATCTGGGACGTGCCTATTCCCGTGAGGAATTGCTGGAGGAGATCTGGGGATACGAGAATTACTACGGAGATACCCGCAACGTGGATGTTACCGTATGCCGCCTGCGCAATAAAATTGAGGACGATCCGTCTAAACCGGAATATCTGATGACCAAGCGAGGGGTAGGCTACTACCTGCGCCGTCCCTAATTCTGTCTGCGGGGGATAAAAGATGTTTAAAAGCCTGTATTTCAAGATCGTTCTGATCTTGCTTGTGTTCATCGTGGCGGTGATGAGTGTGGTCAGCATTGTGCTTCTGAACAGTGTTACCACGTTCTACATCAACCAGTTCATGGATCAGATGGAAGAATGCTTTGCCGAAAACACTGCTCTGTACCGTGAATTGAGTGACGCGCTGGCCGACGAAGACTATGCCGATAAACAAAAGAATATTCTGAACTCGTACGAGAGCATTCTCGGCATCGATCCGTACCGGAACTATTACATTTTGTCCATGGACGGAGTTATGATCGACGGCTCGGATGCAGAATTGGGTCGGGAATTGCGCATTACGCCCAATATGCTTTCCGCTATGGATGAAAAAACGGAAAACAAACGTCTGCGCGGCGACGGTTATACGGATTTCGCTGTGTATCTGTCCCAGGGTGAGGCGGAGTGTATCATTTACGTGAAAGATACCCTGGAGGAGATGGACCAGCTGAGCCTTATGCTGCTGTCTATCGTTTTGCAGACCTTGTTTGTGGGCATTCTGATCGCCATCCTTCTTTCGTTCTTTTTGGCGAAAGCAATCACAGCGCCCATACAGAGCCTGACAAAAAATGCGCAGCTTGTGGCGCTGGGTGAATTCTCTCATGAAATTGAGGTCCACTCCACCGACGAGATCGGTATACTGACCGATACGTTCAACAACATGAAGAACGTACTGAAGAATACACTTCTTGAGATCGACGGTGAGAAAACCAAACTGAAAACGGTTTTGTCCTGTATTTCCGATGCCATTGTTGCGTTTACCGACTCCGGCAGCGTGCTTCATTCCAATGAAAGCGCGCAAAAACTGTTTGGCGGCGATCTGGAAAAAGCGTTTACTATGGAGCGTTTTTTCGAGATTATGGACATTCCCCTGGAGAGAAGCCAGAAGGGAATTGTGACCACCTCTACCAGCATTCATGTGGAAAAATCCGACGATGGAACGCTGATCTTCCGCGACAGACCGTTTGGCGGCCGTGTGTTTGACGTCAGCTTCGGCCGGATCCATTATCTCTCCGATAATATCAAGCATGTGGGACTGATCGCAGTCATCCACGATATTACCAATCGCTTTGAGTTGGATAAATCCCGTCGGGAATTTGTGGCCAATGTGTCCCACGAGTTGCGTACCCCTCTGACATCCATCAAGGGTGCTTGCGAAACCGTTATGGACGATCCGGAAATGCCACCGGAAACCCGTCAGTATTTTCTCGATATGGCGCTCACGGAAAGCGATCGTATGACGCGCATCGTTTCCGACTTGCTGGTTTTGTCTCGCTTGGATAATAAGCGTACGCAGTGGAAAGTGGAAACTTTTGATTTGTGTCGCTCTGTGTCCCGACTGATTGAAGTAATGCGGGTAGATATTGAGGCCCGCGAACATACGGTCACCTTTGAGGCCGACGAAAACTGTCCGCAGATCACGGCAGATAAAGAACGGATTGAGCAGGTCATTGTCAATGTCCTGTCCAACTCTGTGAAATATACGCCGGTGGGCGGAAAAATCGATGTCAGCGTTCATACGTTTGACGAAAAGGTATCCTTCTGTGTGAAGGATAACGGTATCGGTATCCCCGAGGAGGATCAGGGTCGTATCTTTGAACGATTCTACCGCGTGGAAAAATCCCGTACATCCGAGATGGGCGGTACCGGTCTGGGCCTTGCCATCGCCCGGGAGTTGATTGAAGCCCACGGCGGTACGATCCGTATCGACAGCCGTTTGGAGGAAGGTACGGCCGTAACGGTAACATTACCCATTGTTTGTAATCCTGCATAAAATTCCGAAATTCCACAGAAGGGAGGGAGAGGTATCCGTATTTCACTTGATTGCTTTTGGAAAAAGTTCACGGCAGATTTATGGCTGAATTTGCTGATCGTTTTGCTGCTTGTATTGCTGTTTTCCCAGTGTGCTGTCTATCTGGCCGAATATGCCCATCTGGATGGGGATTCGGGCGAGATTCCGTTTGAGATGCAGATGCTCTCCACCTCAGCAACCGGCTCACTTAGAGAATTGGACGGATCCTTGTTGGCACCTTCTCTTATCGCTGTTTCATCCGAAGGAGAAGCGGCGGCTGTGATGAATTCTGCAGCCGTGATCGATGAAATATATGCCGATGTGGGACGCTGTCTGTTCGTCGGTCTTGCCCGGGAGGCCGTTGCGGTCTCTGAGGCGGACTGGAGACAGATGACCGGGCTGGATTCGTATGTGTACGTGCTGTATCCCAGCGAACTGCCGTATCAGGTGGTGTTCGCATTTGCGGCGGCAAGGGAGGAAAGCGATCATACGATCCGTCAGGCAGACTCGTATGTGGGTGTTCGGGAAGTGCTTCTTGTTCCGGATGAATCCGGCGTGCTGACACATATGCTGGTGCGCGGAACAAGCGGTGTGTATTCCTATTCG
>JAZSCY010000238.1:0-1582 GCA_045530875.1 Eubacteriales bacterium | reverse complement strand
CTCTCTGGAATGGGTGGAGGAGGAGCGATCCTCCTGCTGTGAGATGATCGTGGATTTCTACAACACTTTCCGGGATGTTTTGAAGATCAATTCCGAGGCGGCCACCCATCTGTACACCGGCATGGTGACGGACTCCGGCCGATTCAAATACAGCGGTGTGACGGGAGATACCCTTCGTAACGCGGCCATCCTTCTGGACGTGGGCGTGGACACAGATCTGCTCTTCGCCAGACTGTATCTGGAGGCCTACGAATATCTGAAATTCAAGGCCCACATCTACAACCGGATGCAGATCACACCGAACGGCGTGGCCTACATCTACATCGACCGGGCGATGCAGGAGGAGTTCAACCTGTCCCTGGAGCAGGCCAGCGCCTGCATTGGCAATCTGGACTCCATCCGGGGATGCATCAGCTGGATCGCCTTCATTGAAAGCGGAGATGAAACGGGCACCATTCGCGTGCGTCTGCGCTCCCGCTTTGTGCACATCAACTCCGTCGCGGAAAAATACCGGGGCGGCGGTCATGCCTGCGCCAGCGGTGCCACCGTATACAATCGGGAGGAAGTGGATGCGCTTCTCTCTGACGCGGACGCGCTGGTGAAAGAATACAAGGAAACCCACGAGGGCTGGCTATGAGAATTCTTCTGACGAACGACGACGGACTCCGTGCCGAGGGACTGATTCCACTGATCCGCTGGTGCCGCAAACTGGGGGAGGTAATCCCCGTGGTACCAAAAGTGGAGCAGAGCGGCAAAAGCCACAGCATCGAGATTCACGAACCTTTTGAAGTGAAAAAGGTGCAGCTGGCGCCGGACATCACCGCATGGGCTGTGGATTCCACTCCGGCGGACTGCGTGCGATTTGCTGTTTTGGGATTGAAGATGGACTTTGATCTTCTGATCTCCGGGGTGAATCGGGGACTGAACATCGGGCGGGATATTATGTATTCCGGTACGGCAGGTGCGGTGTTTGAGGCGGGCAGCATGAAGATCCCCGCCATTGCCCTCTCCACCGATCCCGCGTCCTACCCCTGCGACGAGGTGCATCTGGACACGGTGTACGATTTCTTCACGGAGCACGATCTGATGGGCAAGCACAGCCTGTACAACGTGAACATCCCAAAAGATCCCCACGGCATACGGATCACCCGGCAGGGCGGCCCCTACTACTCCGACGATTATGAACCCATGGGAAACGATATGTATCTGGCCCGGGGAAAGAGCGTGTACACCGAGGGGCACGATTACGAAATCGATACCAACGCGGCACTGCATGGGTACATCTCCATCTCCCCGCTGACGATCTGCCGCACGGATCTCGGCATGTTTGAGAAACTGAAAGAATTGAATCAATAAGAAAAAGGAGCTGCCCGATAGAGTTGTACCCTAAAGGACAGTTTTGGTAATACGTTACCTACCGACAGAAAAAACAGAAACCGCAGATTGATTTTTTGCGGTTTTTGTGCCACAATGGGTTGTGAGTTTTGCTCTATTCCTGAGGCAAAGCTGATGTGACAAATACAAATGATAAATTATATTTTGATGGAATAGGTAATTATGAATAGCGATAAGCGTTTTGAAG
>JAZSCY010000286.1:0-7666 GCA_045530875.1 Eubacteriales bacterium | reverse complement strand
TTCTTTACCGCGCTGAACGATGGCGTCACCTCGGCGATTATCTCCTTCCTTCGTACTCTCGTGTTCCAGTTGGGGGCGGTGATCCTGCTTCCCATGATTTGGGAATTGGATGGCATCTGGTGGTCCGTCGTCGTGGCGGAGGTCATGGCGGTGGTGCTCTCCCTCATCTTCCTGATCGCGAAGCGGAAACGGTATCAGTATCTGTAAATATAAAACCGGCGGCCGATTTCGGCTGCCGGTTGCATTTTTATATATTATTTCGCGATTACGGCGCTTCTTCCTTCCAGCGGCACAAGTCCTTCCGATCGCAGTGAACACATTTCAGCGGGGCTTTTCTTATGGCAAGAAGGGGAATAATTTTGAAAAAAAGCCGTTGCCAGCTGACGCGAAAAGTGTTGCCGCAGTTGGGGCATACAAACGGTTTTTGGGCGAATTCCTTGCACTTGTGTACCGCAAAGGCGATGCCCAGAGTAGACCAAAAGATGTTTGGAAGAGTATAGAGCAGAAATGTTACAAACCGAGCAGTCATGGTTTTCTCCTTTCGTCGCGGCAAGTCGGGCCTGCCATACAAAAATGTCATATCTTATGTGGGAAGCGATGATTGCCGAAAACACATATGCGGACACAGGCGGATGTATCTTCTGCTAATGACAGTATACCATCCCGACGCATTGTTGTCAACTGATTTCTGTATATTTTCTAAAAAACACAAAACAAAATCGCTTGAACGCATAAAGATGATTGAAATTATAAACCGGCAGCTATAATCGGCTGCCGGTTTTCTGTTATTTCCCGTTATTCTTTTGCTCCCGGATGGCGGCTTTCCAGCAGCTGTGGCACATGGCTATGTAGGAATCGTTGCCGCCCAGCAAGATCTGCCCGCCCTCCGTGACGATTTTTCCTTCTCCGTCAATACGGGCGTTCACAATGGCTTTTTTGCCGCAGGAGCAGATGGTCTTGATCTCGGATATGGAGTCTGCTACCTCAAACAGACGGCGGCTGCCCTCAAACAGATGGGTAAGAAAATCCGTGCGCAGGCCGAAGCAGAGAACAGGCACATCAAATTCATCCACGATCCGGCGGAGCTGATCGATCTGCTCCGGGGTAAAGAATTGACATTCGTCCGCAATGATGACGTGATAGTCTTTCTGCGCACCGAAGATCGCGTGCAGATCCGCATCCTTGGGGACCGCATAAGCATCCGCGGACAGACCAATGCGGGAACGAACGGCCGCAGCACCGTCCCGGGTGTCCATGGCCGGCTTGATCAACCACACCCGCATCCCTCTTTCTTCGTAGTTGAATTTGGTAATCAGCGCATTGGCTGTTTTGGAGGATCCCATGGCTCCGTACTTGAAATATAACTTGGCCATCGTGCTTTCCTTTCTTCGTTGTCTCTACTTGCATTGTAATCTATTTTTTCTCCGTTGTCAATATGCTTTTTTGTTGACAATTTGGACACAATGTGTTGACCTTTTTGACATAAAGTGGTATAATGAATTTATACTTGGGCGTACTATGCCCAAATTAGCCTTATGAATATTTTAATCAGCGAGGAATCAGTTATGAAGAAGCTTTTGTGTGCGCTGATCGCCGTTCTTCTGTGCGTGCAGCTTGTGCCTCCGGTGGCACTGCCTGTTTTCGCTACAGAGGTAACTGTGCCGACAGCAAATGACACGACGGACACACACGAATTGGATCTTACCCTGATGAGTCTGGGTGAGTTCTGCAACGTGCATTTCGATCCGGCGTTCGAGGAGAAATTGAGCGACGCGGAACGGAAACTGTACACCACTCTTGTACAGGGCACGGAAGCAGGCGAGGAACGCATGGATGTTTCTGCCTGCGGTATGACGGATGTGGACGCCTTCCGTGCGTTCTTGCAGGATGTGCTGAATACACAGCTTGTGAATGTGCGTGTAAGTGATCGGGTTACCGTAGTGATCCGTGACGGCGTGATCGCCGAGGTGCATTTTTCGTATTTGCCTCAGGTGTTCAGCCGCTCTGCCTCCTTTTCCACGGTAGAGCAGGGTATGGCTCACGCGCTTGCCACTGTGAACGATTCCATGACCAACGTGGAAAAAGCGCTGGTTCTGCACGATTATCTGGTGCGGGAAGTGGACTACGATCTGGGCTATTTCACCGACACCATTGCGATGGATTCCTACCGCCTGGAGGGCGTGTTCATTAAGCGTGTCGCTGTTTGTCAGGGATATGCGCTGGCCTATTCTCTTTTGCTGAGCGAATTGGGCATTGAAAGCTACGTGGTTTCCTCTGAGGATATGAATCATGCCTGGAACTTGATCAATCTGGACGGAAACTGGTTCCACGTGGACTGCACCTGGGACGATCCCACCAACGAGTACGAAGTGGATTTCTGCCGCGGCGGTTTTGTTCGTCATGATTATTTCTTGCGCAGCGACAGTGAATTCCTCGATCTGGAGCATTTTGGATGGGTTATCCAGATGGGCGAAGAAGCCGCACCGGAGGCTTCCGTCGAGAATTCGTATGAGGGCTATCTGTTCAGAGGAGATGTAGGATGCATCAGCACTTTGAATGGGTACTACTATGCCCTGAGCAGCTATTACGGCTCCAATATACTGATCCGCTCTAAGATGGATGGAACGGACCGAACCGAATATACGCTGCCCCGCACGTACGGTTATCTGTTTGTGTACGGCGATTATCTGTATGCCAGCGACGAGAATTTCGTGTATGAGTTGAACCCGGATGGCAGCGAGAGACGCATTGTGGCCGCTACAACCGGTATCATCGAGAATTTCTGGCTGAAGCTGGATTCCATGGAATACTATGAGAGTTTCCCGGACGGCACCTGCTTCAAGCAGACGGTGGATCCGGTAAATGGGGCGGAGAATCTGATTATACAGGATGATTGTCGCTTCATCGTTACCGGCGATTCCACGTGCACTTTGTATGATTATCTGGGCAACAGCACAAGTGTGACCATTCCCGAAACCGTGAACGGTTATACGGTAACGGCCATTTGGGAAAACGCATTCGCATTCAACAATAACCTTCGCCGTGTTTCCATCCCGGATACGGTGGTGGAGATCGGCGACCGTGCGTTCATCCAGACACAATTGGAAAGCGTAACTCTCCCCGCCCATCTGGCTGTATTGGGAGATCGGGCGTTCTGGAACTGTATCGGATTGAAAAACGTTACATTTCCTGCTACCCTTACCTCTATCGGTCAGGAAGCATTTACCTATTGCTTCGGATTGACGGATGTGTATTTTGAGGGAGCCGTTCCCGCAGAGTGGGGAGAGGACTGCTTCCTGGGTGGTGAAGGCGTAGAGGTATTAATCCACTATCCGGAAAATGCGGCAGGATGGACTTCTCCTACCTGGGAATCGCCGGACGGATATACGATCAATACCGTGTCTTATAATCCGGATATGCTGGAGGATCCGACCGCTTGCGGAAAGGCGGCCCATTGGACTTATGCGGACCATGTGCTGACCATCACCGGTGAAGGCGATATGTGGAACTACGGCACGGGTGCTGTTCCGTGGAGTGCGTACCGATACGAGATCCAGACCGTTGTGATTTCTGAGGGAATCACCGGCATCGGCGAGTATGCATTCTTCCAGATGCACAATCTGGCGGAGGTTATCCTGCCGAGCACGTTGACCAAGATCGGCGCCCATGCATTTGAGCATTGCCGCAGCCTTTATAGGGTGGTCTTGCCGGAGAATGTTACCAGCATCGGCGATAAGGCGTTCTCCCACTGCTACGGTTTGAAAGATGTTTGCTTTGCCGGCGACGTTCCGGCAGATTGGGGATGGGGCGCCTTTGCAGCCGACGATGAGGAGATCCCCAGTATATTTGTTAGACTCCGGTACGTGGCGGGAGCTAAGGGATGGACTTCTCCCACCTGGAGTGATGCGTACGGTCTTACCTACCAGTGCTCCACCTGCGATCCTGCGATCATGAACGATCCCGCTGCCTGCGGTGACAATGCTCATTGGAGCTTTGCGGACGGTGTTTTGACCATCACCGGCGAGGGGGAACTGTGGAGCTATTATTCCATGTCCGCCAAGCCCTGGTATAAGTATGAGAGCGAGATCCAGAAGATCGTGATCTCCGAGGGAATTACCCGCATCGGAAGCCGCGCGTTCTCCGGTATATACAATGCGACAGAAGTTGTTTTCCCGGAATCGCTCACAGCAATAGGCGAGTGCGCATTCCAGGAGTGCCACAGCCTGGTTAAAGTATATCTGCCGAAGAATCTGAAGTCGCTTGGCCATTACGCTTTCCAGTCTTGCCGTAATCTGACAGATGTGTACTTTGCAGGAGATGTACCGGATTACTGGGGCATGAATCCGTTTACCGTGCGATACACATGGGTGGATGATGTAGAAGTCCCTGAGATTCAGGCAACCCTTCACTATATAGATGGGAACGCCGGCTGGACGACTCCCACCTGGGAAGATGCACACGGAATTACATATGCTTGCGAGAGATATAACCCGGACGCTCTGAATGATCCTACCGCCTGCGGTGATTATGCCCATTGGTCCTATGCGGATCATGTGCTGACTATCACCGGCGAAGGCGAAATGTGGAATTATACCGATCTGCAGACTCCTTGGGAAGAATTCCAGTATGAAATTTACAGCGTTTTGGTGTCCGAGGGAATCACCCGCATCGGCGGCGGTGCGTTCGTATCGATGCCGAATATGCAAACAGTTACGCTGCCCACCACCCTTCGCGAAATCGGTCCGTATGCATTCCGGTATAGCCGGTTCAATCAGATTGAACTGCCGCAGGGCTTGACAACCATTGAGCAGGGTGCTTTCTGGAACAACAACAGTCTGGGAAAAATCATGCTTCCCGCCAGCCTTACCTATCTCGGCGACCGCGCGTTTGGTGCATGTCACAGCTTAACCAAAGTGTATTTTGCCGGCGATGTTCCCGCTTACTGGGGAAGTGATGCGTTTGTCATGAATACGAATTACGTAGATGGTGAGAAGGTTTCTTATACGGACGCCACCCTCTACTATGTGAACGGCGCGGCAGGTTGGACGACTCCCATCTGGGAAGATCCTTACGGATTTGCCTATAATACCGCGGTATACGATCCGGAGATACTGAATGATCCTACCGCCTGCGGTAATGCGGTGCATTGGTCCTATGCGGATAATGTGCTGACGCTCACCGGCGAGGGCGCTACGTGGGATTACACCAATGCAGAGGCAAAACCCTGGGACGAATACCGTGGACAGATCCGTGAAGTTGTGGTATCTGAGGGAATTACCCGCCTTGGCGACTGTGTGCTTGCGGATCTCCCTAACATGAATAGTGTTTCTTTGCCCGATACCCTGATGGAAATCGGAAATCAAGCGTTTTTGAATAGCAAATCTCTCGGCCGGATCATTCTGCCCGAGAATCTGCACACATTTGGAGACAATGTGTTCCGATCCTGCAGCAGCTTGATGAATGTATACTTCCAGGGAAGCGCTCCGGCAAACTGGGGCAGTGAAGTATTCGTTACAAGCTGGGTGTGGAATGAGGACAGAACCGAGCGCACCCCTGTAATTCAAGCGACTTTGCGCTATCCGGCAGAGGTTGCCGGTTGGACCACGCCCACCTGGACGGACGTACACGGCACAGTATACAACTGCGCTCCTTACGATCCCGAGGTGGAATTTGATCCCACCGCCTGCGGTGACCGGATGCATTGGAGTTATGAAGATGGTACATTGACCATCACCGGCGAAGGCGCGATGTGGAATTACGGTCGCAGCGCCGCCAAGCCATGGGAAAACTATCGCGGTTATATTGAGAAACTCGTGGTAGGCGAAGGAATTACCTACCTGGGCAGCTATACCTTCTGCGATATGTATAATCTTCGCGAGGTGACTCTCCCTGCCTCTTTGACGAACATCGGTGAGGGAGCATTCTACTCTGTCCGCATCGGACGGATTATTCTGCCTGAGAATCTGCAAACCTTGGGAAATATGGCCTTCGCGTACTGCGATACCCTGATGAACGTGTATTTTGAGGGTCCTACTCCCGCTAATTGGGGTACAGATGTGTTCATGGCCGGTTATGAATGGAACCCGGAGGGAACGGAAAAGTACACTGTAATCAAAGCAACCCTCCGGTATCTGGAAGGATCTGCCGGCTGGACGACGCCTACATGGACGGATGTGCACGGTACGGTTTACAACTGTTCTCCTTATGATCCCGAGGCCGAATTTGATCCCTCTTTCTGCGGAAATAAGATCCGCTGGGCATTGGAAGACGGCACGCTGACCATCACCGGTGAGGGCGCAATGTGGGATTATGCCCGGAGTCAGGATACCCCCTGGTACAACGACCGTCATCTGATCCAGAAAATCGTTGTTTCTGAGGGAGTAACCCGCATCGGTAGCTGTGCGTTCCAAAACGTATACAGTGTACGGGAAATTCTTCTGCCCGAATCGCTGACATCCATTGGCCGCAGTGCTTTTGCCGCCTGCCACAACTTGGGCAGCGTTGTTCTTCCGAAGAATCTGAATTCCTTGGAGGATTATGCTTTCCAGAATTGCCAGCGTCTGAGTACTGTATACTTCCAGGGAAATGTTCCCGCCAAGTGGGGCAGGGATGTGTTTGTTTATTGGGCCTGGGATGAAGTGACTGAAACAAGCGTTCCTGCCGTCCAGACAACCCTTCGCTATATCCAGGGAAATGCGGGCTGGACCACACCTACCTGGACGGATACATACGGATATACCTACGACTGCAAATCCTACAATCCGGATGCGTTGAATGATCCTACCGCCTGCGGTGATTATGCCCATTGGTCCTTTGAGGGCGGTGTTCTGACTATCACCGGCGAGGGTGAGATGTGGGATTTTGCGGGATTCGAGTTTACCCCGTGGAACGGATTGGGTGTTCCGATCTATAAGATTGTTATTTCTGAGGGTGTTACCCGCATCGGCAATTATGCCTTTGCCCGGTTGCGGCAGCTGAATGAAGTCTCCTTGCCGGAATCCTTGACAGAAATCGGTGAGGGTGCATTTGATAATTGCTCTCTTCTCGGCAAAATCATTTTGCCGAAGAATTTGAATACCATCGAAGTCGGTGCGTTCCGGTATTGCAACAATCTGGCAGATGTATATTTTGCCGGAGATGTTCCTGCCAACTGGGGCGCGGATGCGTTTATCGAAGGCTCCGATAAGGTGGACGGCGTTATTATTTCCTATGTAAGCGCTGCGCTTCATTATGTGGAGGGTACCAATGGTTGGACGACGCCCACATGGACCGATCCTCATGGCTATGTGTACAACTGTACTACCTACAGCCCGGAGGCTCTGAATGATCCTACCGCCTGCGGTGATTACACCCACTGGTCCTTTGCGGACGGCACTCTGACGATTACCGGTCAGGGCCCCACATGGAATTATTCGACAGGATCGGATCATCCCTGGGCCGAATACGAGCACCAGATACGGAAGATCGTGGTAGACGAGGGTGTTACCCGTTTGGGCGATTATCTGTTCTACTGGCTCAACAATGCGAGAGAGGTCGTTTTGCCTGACTCTCTGCGGATCATCGGGGAAGGTGCTTTCCAGGACTGCGGAAGCTTGACCAGCGTGACGTTGCCGAAGAACGTGGTTTCGCTGTCCGATGGTGCTTTCCGCTATTGCGGCGGCTTGAT
>JAZSCY010000175.1:0-1528 GCA_045530875.1 Eubacteriales bacterium | reverse complement strand
AATCGGTGCTCAGGCGGTGGCCGAGGGCAGAATTGACGCCGTGGGTGTAGCACGCCAGTTTCTCACCGATCCCGAATGGATCACCAAGCTGATCGAGGATCGGCTGGAGGGCATCAAGCCCTGCATCTGCTGTCATGCCGGATGCTTCAACTTTTCCTCCTCCAAAGGACACGCCAACACCCAGGATCTGACAGACACCATGGGCCTGGCCCGCTGTGCTTTGAATCCTGAAACCATGCAGTCGAAGAAATACCACATCACCCCCGCCAAGAAAGCGAAAAAGATCGCCATTATCGGCGGCGGTATCGGCGGTATGGGAGCGGCCATCGTATGTGCCAAGCGCGGTCATTCCGTTACCTTGTATGAAAAGAGTGATAAGCTGGGCGGTGTATTCATCGCGGCGGCTTCCCCTTCCTTTAAAGAAAAGGACCGTGCGCTGATCGCATGGTACAACCGGGAGATCACCAAATATCCCGCCATTGAAGTAAAACTGAATACGGAAATCACGGATGTTTCCGCTCTGGACGCAGACGAGATTATCGTTGCCACCGGCGCGAAGGCAAAGAAGATCCCCGTTCCCGGCGTGGAAAACACGGTGGAAGCGGTGGAATATCTGCTGGGTGAAAAGTCGGTGGGCGAGAATGTGGTCGTCATCGGCGGCGGTCTGACGGGCTGTGAGATCGCATACGATTTGTTCCTGCAGGGGAAGAATCCTACCATTGTGGAAATGCAGGACGATCTGATCACTACCCCGGGTATCTGTCTGGCGAACACCAGTTACCTGCGCGATTTCTTTAAGACGTATGAAGTCCCCGTGCTTCTGGAAACCGGCGTTTCCGAGATTACGGATAAGGGCGTCCTGCTGAAAACCAAGTCCGGCGAAACCATGTTTGTTGAGGCGGATTCTGTGATTTTGTCCGTTGGTTACAATCCCGCTCCCATCGCAAAATCCAAGGGCCACGTTCATGTGATCGGCGATGCCAAAAATGTGGGCAATCTCCGCACGGTAATTTGGAATGCGTGGGATGTATGTATGAAACTGTAAGGAGTGTACCGTATGTTTTTGAATGATGAACAAAAAGCCATACTGAATGGCGAAAAAGGCGAAACTCTGGCGAAGGTCATGAAAACCCTGGTGATGTACGGTGAGGCGTTCAACGCGGAAAAACTGGTGCCCATCACATCGAAATACAATCACCTGGTTACTTCGTTCGGTCTGAAGGTTATGTCCCCCGTTTACGATCTGATGCAGCAGTTGTTGGACGCAGGGGTTGCATCCGGTCAGAAATTCTCCGTGGATCCCCGCCCTATTGATAAAAACGTGCCGGCCAATTTCCTGCAGAATCTTGTGTTCAATAAATTCATGTACACAAAGCAGGATTTTTACGAAGATCAGCTGCAGAAGCTGGGCCTGATGGACGAGAATGCTTTTTCCTGCACCTGCTACATGGATGAAGTAGGCAATAAGCCGCAGAAGGGGGATGTGCTCTCCTGGGCAGAATCCTCGGCCGTTGTCTATGCCAACTCC
>JAZSCY010000087.1:0-1670 GCA_045530875.1 Eubacteriales bacterium | reverse complement strand
GACAGAATGAGCAGCGTCCCGCCCAGTTTTTCCGGCAGATGGGCCCGCCGCCGCAGATGGGCCGCCGCCGGACGGAGTACCGATGCGATCAGCGCCGCCACGGCAAAGGGAAGCAGGATGGTGGAAAAATAGCGGATCAGCACATATCCGCCCACGGCGGCGCATACCGTGCATATGCCGATGGCAGCCAATCGCACCCAGGTTTCTGTTTTCATACTCGAGTCGTCCTTTTCCGTTTTTCTCATGTAGTATATGCGGCCGGGGCGGGTTTCATCGGTGAATCCCTTGACTTTGCCCCGATTTTTTGATACAATTACCGAAGCGCTTCGGCGCAAATATGAGAATGAACGGAAAGGATTTATTTCCGCATGAAAAAACGAATGGTGTGTTTTGCCTTGGCGATGCTCTGCCTGCTTGGGTTGAGTGCGTGCGCCAATGCGGACAGCGGGAATAACGGTGACCCCATTATGGTAGAGATTACAATGCGGGACGGCGGTGTGATCAAGCTGGAGCTGTATCCTGAGGTAGCGCCGATCACGGTAGAGAATTTTACGAAACTGGCAGGCGAGGGCTTTTATGACGGCCTCATCTTCCATCGCGTCATCAACGGATTCATGATCCAGGGCGGTGACCCCGAGGGAACCGGTTTTGGCGGATCCGACAAGAACATCAAGGGCGAGTTCTCCGTGAACGGCGTGCCCAACAACATTTCCCATGTGCGCGGTGTGATCTCCATGGCTCGCTCCCGCAGCTACAACAGCGCCTCCTCCCAGTTCTTCATTGTCCATCAGGATGCCACCTATCTGGACGGCCAGTACGCTGCTTTCGGCCGCGTAGTCGAGGGCATGGACGTGGTGGATGCCATTGCGTCTGTCAAGACCAACGCAAACGATCGTCCCCTGACGGAGCAGGTGATCGAGAGCATCCGTGTGATCGGGGATTGAGCCGCGGAAGTTGCGCAAAACAATCAATCAAAACCGGTGAGCCCTAAAAACTCACCGGTTTTTTCTCGGCAATTTTACTGAAAATCGCATCTTTTCTTTGGAGACAGGAAAAAACAGTTGATTTTTTTACGAATATAGTATATAATATGTAATATGTCGAGGAATGCCCACCGCTTCCTCACGTCCCCAAAATTCTGTTAACAGGAGAGCAGCCATTATAGTATGAGAATCACTCGTTTTGTTTTGTGCTTTGCGCTCATATGTCTTATATTGATGCCCACCGTCTCTGCCGTCACCACGGAGATCGTATCCTCCGGCGGACTGCGTACCGGAGCTCTTTCCCGTATGGCCCGTACCTCGGTGAAAGTGGAGCCGGAGGTAAGTGCGGAGGAAGCCGCACGGCGCCTCTCTTATCTGGGCCTGCTCAGCGGCACCGGCTGGCGTGGCGGAAAGATCGACTTCGCATTGGAGAACGATCTGACCAAGCTGGAGGCACTGATTCTGACCGCCCGTATGCTGGGCGAGGAAAGCCGTATCCTGGAGGAGGAGGCTACCCATCCTTTCTCCGATGTACCCGAGTGGGGATCTCCCTACGTGGGCTACTTCTGGGAGCGTGGCCTGTTCGGCACCATGGAGCCTACAGATTTTATGCCCGACAAGACCGTTTCCACAGAAGATTTTCTCAGCTACATGTTCTTTGCCCTGGGCTTTGATGCCGACGGCAAG
>JAZSCY010000258.1:0-5146 GCA_045530875.1 Eubacteriales bacterium | reverse complement strand
CTTCAAAGGCGTTCACAACACTTCTTTTCAGTTAGTAAATCAAACGGTAGCGAATCATATTTTATTAACCAATAGCTTTCAAGGCTTGGAAAAAGACATTTCATTTGTCAGCGGCGATTGTAGCATAGTGTATATGTTTGGCGTCGATAAAGAATTAATCGATAAAGTCAGAATCGAAAAGAGTGCAAAGTACAATACCGAAACGGTGCACACAGATTTTGACATACATTTTTTAGAAACGATGCTGGGGAGCGTAGGCGTCTCTTACACCATTTCAGATAAACCGACCCGTTATCTATGTAATGCGGCGTATTATCATATGCTAAAGAAAAAACCTAATACAGTTTTCATTCATATTCCATCTTTAAAGGGCATGAGTATTGAGTTGATGAATAAACTGATTAAAATTTTCAACGATATATGTTCCAACTAAAACTGTAAGAGTTCGAATTCATACGCAAAACTGCCGAAAATATCTTTTTTGTAGCCCATAGACAAAAATAAGGATCACCGCAAGGTGGTCCTTGTTTTTTGCAAATCGAGTGCCCGACCGCCCGCGTCAGACCACTCCTCTTGCACTTTCTCCTCCGCTGTGGTATAATAACCTACATCTACTCCCCCATGTAAGGAGAATTATGAAAAGCAATATACTGAAGATTGGGCAGAAAAAGATTCTTGAGGTGGGCACCACCCTCCGTGAGGCGGATGTGCACGGAAAAATCCTGTACGTTTCTGACCCGGTTGTTGACGAATTATACGGTCATATCGTCCGTCCTCAGATTGAATCTGTCGGCCAGATCAAAGTGGATACGGTGGAGAAAAACACCATTCGTTACGCCATGTCCGTGGCGGAGCGCGTCATCGCTACCGATGTGGAATGCATCGTGGGCATGGGCGGCGGACGGGTTCTGGACGTGTGCAAGTATGCGGCATTCATCGCCAAAAAGCCCTTTTTGTCCATCCCCACCACCATGGCCAACGACGGCATCGCGTCCCCCATCGCCGTTCTGAAGCGGGAGGATAACAAGCCCAAAAGTCTGGGCTGTGCCATGCCTTCCATGCTGATTCTGGATACGGAACTGATCGCCACCTGTCCCCCGGCACTGATCAAGGCGGGCATCGGTGACACCATCTCCAACTATATGGCATTGAAGGACTGGGATCTGGCGGTTTCGAGGGGTAAGGAGGTCATGAACGGCTACGCCTACATGATGTCCAAAACCTCCCTGGATGCCCTGATGAAAACCCAGTACGATTCCATTACCCCGGAATTTCTCGATGTGCTGGCCAATTCGCTGGTGCTCTCCGGCATCGCCATGGATTTCGCCGGCAGCAGCCGTCCGGTCAGCGGCTCGGAGCACTTGTTCAGCCACGCGCTGGACTACTACTGCGATACCCAGAATCTCCACGGATTCAACGTGGCATTGGGCACCATCGCCATTCTGAAACTGATCGGGGAAGAATACGGCGACGCATTGCGCTATCTGCATAAGTTCCAGGTAGATATTCATCCCGGCCGCATGGGAATCGACGAGGATACCTTCGTGTACTGCATGCAGCATGCGGCATCCATGCGAAATAACCGCTACACCTATCTGCACGAGGTGGATCTGAGTGCCGCCCGATTGCAGAAGCTGTATCGGGATTTGTTGACGGAGTTGTGATATGAAAGCGTTGATTTTGGCTGCGGGAGTAGGATCCCGGCTGGCTCCCCTGACGGACCGTTTGCCCAAATCACTGATTGAGGTGAACGGTACCCCCATTCTTATGCATCAGATCGAGTGCCTTCACCTTTGCGGAATCACCGACATCACTGTGGTGGCGGGATATCTTGCCCCCACCCTTGTGGCGGCTGTGCGCGGGAAATATCCGGAAATCTCGGTTATAGAAAGCGCGGAGTACGCCGTGACCAACAATATGTATTCCGCCTGGCTGGCCAGGGAAGCCATGGCCGGACACGATTTTATTATGATGAATGCGGACGTGTTTTTCGATGCCTCGGTTCTTCGCGCTTTGCTGGATTGCCCGCATCCGAATGCCGTCTGTGTGGATGTGGGACGGTACATGGAGGAATCCATGAAGGTGACGGAGCGAAGTGGAAGATTGACCGCCATCGCCAAAACGATTTCCCCCGAGGAGGCACTCGGCACCTCCACCGACGTGTATAAGCTTTCCCCGGAGGCGGGAGATGCCTTTTTTGCCCAGTGCGGCGAGTACATAGAGGGTAGGGGCGATCGCCGGCGGTGGAGTGAGGCGGCTCTGAATGACATTTTCCCTTCCGTGGATTTTTACGCCTGCGCGGTGGAGGGAAGATGGATGGAGATCGACAACGGTGAGGATCTGGCTGCCGCCCGGATGCTGTTTGGCGAAAAGCGGGAAAAATAAAATTCTGTCGATTTTGCACCCCCGCTTGACAAGCGCGAAAAATTCTGTTATACTGATTTTGTAAAAGAACTGCAGTTGCTGGCGGATAAGTGGAGTACACCACGTGTGACTGCGGAATAACTTAGCCGACCGCCTGGGCAATCCTGCATTATACGGGATTGCCCTTTTTGAGTTTTAGGAGGATATACGTATGAAATCAGACTTTGTTCGTTCCGTGCGCCATTCCTTTTTCCTGGCTGTAGCCGCGGGTATTTTTATCGGTGTGGGTGGAAGCGTTCTGCTTTCCTGCGATAACCGGTATCTCGGCGCGGTGTTTTTTGCCATCGCTCTTTTGGCGATCTGTACCTTGGGACTGTATCTCTTCACCGGTAAGATCGGCTACATTTGGAACAGTCATACCGCGGTCGATGTATGCTGCATAATCGCCGGTCTGCTCGGCAATATGGCGGGTACATGGCTCAGCGCCACGGCTTTGCGATTCTGCCGTGCCCCACTGATTGATGTGGTGCGGCCTATGGTGGATGCCAAACTGGCGCAGGCTCCTTTGCAGAGTGTGCTGACCGGTATCTTCTGCGGACTGCTTATGTATACGGCCGTGGCCATCTACAAGGAAAAGGGCACCCATCTGGGCATTTTGTTCTGCGTGCCTGTGTTTATTCTGGCCGGCTTTGAGCATTCCATTGCGGATATGTTCTACTTCTTCCTGGCGGGCGAGTATTCGCTTCGCGGTGTGGGATTCATCCTTCTCGTCATCCTCGGCAATACGGTGGGCGGTATGCTTTTGCCCGCGCTCCGCACCTTTGCCGGCGAAAATAAATAATAATAATATTACATTTACATACTCTGGAGGTTATCATGAGCGTTTACAAGTGCCTGTCTTTGGCGGAGATCCTCTCTGCAAACACCTACCCGGGCCGCGGTATCGTGGTGGGTATGAGCGCGGATAAAAAGTACGCGGTTTCCGCATACTTTATCATGGGCCGCAGCGAAAACAGCCGCAACCGTGTGTTCATCGAGGAGGGCGAGGAAGTGATCATCCATCCCTTTGATGCGTCCAAGGTGGAGGATCCGTCCCTCATCATCTATTCCCCCATCCGTAAATATGAGAATAATCTGATCGTGACCAACGGCGACCAGACCGATACTGTATACGACGGTCTCGTGGCAGGGAAGAGCTTTTCCGATGCCCTTACCGCCCGCTGCTTTGAGCCGGATGCTCCCAACTTCACCCCCCGCATCAGCGCCATGCTGACCTTCGCGGAGGATGCCTTTACCTATCAGATGAGCATCCTCAAGAGTGCGGATGCCGAGGGAAGCGCCTGCAACCGCTATACCTTCGCGTACGCCCCCATCGCCGGTGTGGGCCATTTCCTGCACACCTACAACTGCGACGGCAATCCTATCCCCACCTTTACCGGTGAGCCGGAGCGGGTGAGCATTTCCGGCGACATCGATGCCTTCACGAAGGAAATCTGGGAAAATCTGAATGAGAAGAACAAGATCTCTTTGTACGTTCGCTTTACCGACCTTGCCACCGGCAAGACCGAGAACCGTATGATCAATAAAAATGCATGAGGTGAATGAATATAACATACTTGAATGATATTGAAATTGCCCAGTCCGTTACGATGCGCCCCATTTCCGAGATCGCGGAAAAAGCCGGTATTGAAGACAAATACGTAGAGCAGTACGGCAAGTACAAAGCCAAAATCGATCTGTCTCTTCTGAAAGAGAAGAAGAATCCCGACGGAAAACTGGTTCTTGTACCCGCCATCGCCCGCACTCCCGCCGGTGAAGGTAAAACCACCACCACCATCGGCCTGGCCGACGGCCTTGCCAAGATCGGCAAGAACGTTATGGTTGCTCTCCGTGAGCCTTCCCTTGGCCCGGTGTTCGGCGTTAAGGGCGGTGCTGCCGGCGGCGGATACGCACAGGTCGTTCCCATGGAGGATATCAACCTCCACTTTACCGGTGACTTCCATGCCATCGGTGCCGCCAACAACCTGCTGGCCGCTATGCTGGATAATCACATCTACCAGGGCAACGCCTTGAATATCGATCCCCGCCGCATCACCTGGAAGCGCTGCGTGGATATGAACGACCGTCAGCTTCGCTTTGTGACCGACGGTCTGGGCGGCCGTGTCAACGGTGTGCCCCGCGAGGACGGATACGATATCACCGTTGCCTCCGAGATCATGGCTGTTTTGTGCCTGGCCAATTCCATCGCCGATCTGAAGGATCGCCTGGCCCGCATCATCGTGGGTTATACCTATAAGGAGGAGCCTGTAACCGCCGGTCAGCTCAATGCTCATGGCGCTATGGCCGCCCTTCTGAAGGATGCTCTGAAGCCTAATCTGGTACAGACTCTGGAAGGAACTCCCGCTTTCGTGCACGGCGGTCCCTTCGCCAATATCGCCCACGGATGTAACTCCGTGATCGCTACCAAGATGGCCATGAAGATGGCGGACTATGCCATCACCGAGGCCGGCTTCGGTGCCGACTTGGGTGCAGAGAAGTTCCTTGACATCAAGTGCCGCTATGCCGGCCTGACTCCCTCCGCTGTTGTTGTGGTAGCCACCGTTCGCGCTCTGAAGATGCACGGCGGCGTGCCGAAGACGGAGTTGGGGGTGGAGAATCTGGAGGCGCTGGCCAAGGGTCTGCCCAATCTGCTCCGCCATGTTTCCAATATCCACGATGTGTACGGCCTGCCCACTGTGGTGGCTGTCAACCGTTTCCCCACCGATACGGAGGCCGAACTCAA
>JAZSCY010000312.1:0-1813 GCA_045530875.1 Eubacteriales bacterium | reverse complement strand
GGTGGTGGCGCTGTTGTCAAAATAGATCATATGCTTTATTTCCACCGGAAGTTATCCAGAATGGCGGTGATCTCCTCGGTGTGATCCACCTGGGCGGAGGTGATTTCCGTAAAGGTGATAAAATAGGCGGCACTGTGGCGCACCGTGATCACCTGGGTGTAGCGAAACGTGTTCTCGCCCAGCTTGCCGGTGTATACGTATTTTTCCGCGGCCGCCCCATCCAGAAGCATGGATGCGGAGGATTCCACGGTGAATTCGTCAAATACCGTTTCGAACTCGCCCCGGTACATCTCCCACACGTCGGCGGGGGTGTCATCCGCATAGGGCGTCTCCCAGGTCATGACGGACACGCTGGTGGGATCGGTGGAGGATTTGAAGGCGGATACCATACCGCCGGACAGATCCAGACGCCAATCGGCGGGGACGAACAGATAGTAATCCACGATCTCGGAGGAGGCCAGCTGCATGCCGTCGGGCACATCCACCTCGGCGGGATTTTTCTGGCAGGCGCACAAAGCCAGGCACAAAACCGCCATCAGCGCGCACAGGATTTTTGTCGATGTTTTCATTTGGGAAACCTCTCTTGTATGAAAAATGTTTCATTTTACGATGTATACGCCGTCCCAACAAAGGACACAATATTTCACCCCGAAAACTCCGGGGTAAAGGCAGCGGTGGCAGATTCCGCATCCTGGGAATAGCCCGAAAAACCCAGATTCACCGCCACGTCCCGTACAAATTCGTACTCAAACGTGGTTACGCGTCTCCTCAGGGAAGGAAATTCCTCGGGCGCAAAATCCGGGGTGTACTGCCGCATCAGGGAAAGAATCACGGATTTGGGGGAAACCGTCTCCGATACCAAACGGAGCGCCGCTTCACTGTCCCGGCGGCACCCGGGCAGTACCAGATGGCGCATAATCACGCCCCGCGTAAGGATATCCCCCGCAAATACCGGATCGCCCACGGCGGATACCATCTCCGCCAGGGCCGCTTTTGCCACCTCCGGATATTCCGGGGCAACGCTGTATGCCTCGGCTACGTGTTTTGTGCCGTATTTGAAATCGGTGAGGAACACATCCACCAGTCCCCGGCAGGCACGGATCATCTCGGGCGTTTCGTATCCGCCCGTGTTCCATACCACGGGGATTCTCAACTCCGCCCTCACACGCCGGATGGCACAGAGGATCTCCTCCCCGTATTGGGTAGGGGATACCAGATCAATACAGCTGGCTCCCGCTTTCTGTAAGGCAAGGATCTCATCACTCAGCCGGGATACATCCCAAACCTCCCCCACCTCCCCGTGGGAGATGGCTTTGTTCTGGCAGTAGACGCAGTGCAGAGGACATCCTCCAAAGAAGATGGCACCGGCACCCGGCCCGGCGATCAGGCAGGGCTCCTCCCAGGGATGGAGCATCACTTTTGCCACACGGATGCCCCGGGCGGCACCGCAGTATCCCACCGCTCCGCCGGCCCGATCCGCCCCGCACCGGCGGGGACACATTTCACAACCCATGCTTTACTCCACGCCCGAGAGGGCTTTTATTTTTTCGGAGGGAATGCGGATCACACGGGAATTGCCCGCGTAATCGCTTACCTCAATATACAAAGGATCCAGATAATCGTACTGACTCAGATCCATGACGGCATAGGCGGTCTTCTCTCCGCTGAAGGCGTACATGCCGCCCTCGGGAACATAGGAAAATCCGCCGTCGTAGGCGTACAGGATGCCCAGCGCCCGATCGTCCGTAGCGGTCACCCGCAGTGTCAGACGGCCGGCTTTTTCCCGGGCGATACTATAGGATACCACATCCGG
>JAZSCY010000188.1:0-2181 GCA_045530875.1 Eubacteriales bacterium | reverse complement strand
TAAGACCGCTTGGCCTCCGACTTTGCTCGATGGAATCTGCCGTGTCGGTTTCCTCCGGCAGTGCGGCGGATTCTTCCTCGGTAATCTCCGCTTCCTTTGCCTTCATGGGAAGGGCAATCTGGGGCAGCTCACTCAGGGAATTCAGACCGAACACACGAAGAAAATCCTCCGTCGTCCGATACAGCATGGGACGGCCGGGGGCATCCAGTCTGCCGCAGGGCTCGATCATATGCTTCTCGCAAAGGGTGTTTACGCTGTAATTGGAGTCTACGCCGCGCACCGTGTCGATATAGGCACGGGTGACCGGCTCATTGTAGGCCACGATCGCCAAAACTTCAATGGAGGAAGCGGACAGATTGCCACCGCGACGGATCCCCAATGCCTCGCGGATATGCTGACCGTACTGCTCTATGGTGCACAGCTGGCAGGAATCGTCAAAGGTGAGCAGCATCACTCCCCGGGGGATCGGAGAGTCCATATCGTTATATTCTTCCGCATACTCCCAAACGATTTTTCGCACCTGCGCGGGGGTTTTATTCAGCACATCCGCCAACTTATCGTATGTGATGGGATGGCCGGCCGCGAACAGGATCGCTTCGATGGTTCTTTTTGTATTGCGTATGTCTTCTGCCTCACAGACATCCATCTGTACAGCATCGGTAAAATTGTCCATATCAACCCTCATTCCTTATGCGTTGGCAGATTCTTTGAGAATCCGCTTGACAGTTTCGGGATCCGCATCCCGGTTCAGGGAAATCTGTACCGATTCATCGGCATGGATCACGCCGTCCGGTGTGTATTCTGTTTCCTCCAGAAGGACAGCCCCGGCCTTGAGAAGCTCCAGCATGGCCATAAACATGGCGATCATGGTGGAACGGGAATCCGCCGTGGAGAAATAATTGTACAGAGTAATGGGCTTTCCCGTGCTCAATACCTCGATCAGACGGGATGCCACGGCCACCACGGACACCGGCGGCTTTTTGATCAGCGGCTCAAATCGCTTCACCGCATCCTCATCGGATACGCGGATCTCCGACAGCATCTTCAGCATCGCCCGGCTGAGCAGTTCCGCATCATGATCGGCCACGTAGGATGTGTCCACCTGAATCTCATCCGTATCCTTGATCATGCGGGTGCCGAATTCCGCAAACATCCGGGTAAGGGAAACGGAGGCTTCCTTGGTGCGCTTGTATTCCAGCATGGCGCTGGCCAGCATGGCGCGGGGATCTTCGTCCGTTTCCTCGTTTCGGGGCAGAAGCATCTTGCTCTTAATGAGCATCAGCTCGCTGGCCATCACGATGAATTCCGAGGACAACTCGATATCCATAGCCTGCGCCTGGGCAATATATTCCATATACTGCGAACAGAGCAGGGAAATGGGAATATCGTCGATATTGATTTTATTCTTTTCCACGAGGGCAAGAAGCAGATCCAGCGGCCCCTCGAACCGATCCAGTTTGTACTGTATTGTTTCCATCATCACAAAAACGGAATGAGACCGACGATCCATTCCAATCCCGTCAAAAGATAACCGCGCATGTAGTACAGGGGAGTATCCAGCGCGCCAAATACGATAAGAAGCATAAAGCCAAAGGAGATATAGCGTTCGTAATCTAAATATAAATCATAAATGCGGGACGCATAAAAACGCGGGGGGAGTATCAGTGCCAGAATGTGTGAGCCATCCAGCGGCGGAATGGGCAGAAGATTGAATACAGCCAGTCCGGCGTTGAGGTGACAGAACAACATAAGAAAGCTAAATAGCATTTGGAATGCTATATATCCAAAAGAGTTCGGATCGGCAAACAGTAAGCTGGGTATAAGGGGGGTACAAACTAACGCAACAATTCGTAAAACAAGCACTCCAATGAAAGCCAGGATAATATTGGATACAGGTCCTGCCAGGGAGATCAGTACCATGTCCCGTTTGGGTTTTCTCAGATTCCGTGAGTCAACGGGAACGGGATGTGCCCAGCCGAAGCCCGCAACAATCATGCAAAGAACGCCGAGCGGATCCAGATGCTTCAGTGGATTGACCGTCATACGTCCCCGGTTTTTCGCAGTCGGATCACCCAGTTTGTATGCCATCCAGGCGTGGGCACATTCGTGCACGCTGAGCGCAAGCAGAATCGAAGGAATGGACAAAAGCAAGTTGATCAGCCATTCACGCATGGAAAACAT
>JAZSCY010000356.1:0-3656 GCA_045530875.1 Eubacteriales bacterium | reverse complement strand
TGATGGAGATCTGACCAACCGTCTGACCCATCCTGCCCATCACATCCCGAAAAAATATTCCGTCACGATCCGCGGTGTGCTGACGAAAGCAGATGTGGCCCGCTTCAGCGAGCCGATGATGCTGGACGGGTATTTCCTCCGTCCGGTGGAGGCAAAACTTCTCACCGCCGGCGACCGTCTAGGCGACGGAGATTTGGTATCCACCGTAGAACTCACCCTGCACGAGGGGCGGAACCGACAGATCCGTCGAATGTGCGATCTGCTCGGCTTCAAGGTGGTACGCTTGTGCCGGGTTGCCATCGGTGCGATCACTCTGGGGGATCTGCCCCGGGGAAAATGGCGGTATCTGACGCCGGAGGAGATCGCCTATCTGAAAGATGCCACAAAAACGGAAAGCGAGAGAAAACATGCTGGTAATCAAACCGATTGAAGAAAAGGCTGTACAGAAACATTTTGTGACGCTGTGCGGCGGTACATATATGGAATCCGATTTTGCCTATCTGGCCAACGAATGCGAGGAGGACGGACAGACCGTCCGCTTCCCCATCGGCGTATGCCAGTTTTCCCTGAAGGGGGATCTAGGCGAGTTTCACGATCTGCGCTCCTGCCCCGGTGTGGAGGACGAGGAAGGCATGATGATCATGGCGCGGGCCGCTATGAGTTTTCTGTTCCGCTGCGGCATCCCCACGTTGCTGGCCGCCGATGGCTGTGCCGATCCCGCGCTTCTGAAGAAGCTGGGATTTGTGGTCGGTGAGGATGGCAAGTACGTCTTTGATCTGCAGAAGTTCTATACGTCGCATCACCACTGAGCAGGGATAAAAAGGCCCGATTCGTGTTTTGTTTCTCATCAATGCAAATGTATTTCACAAATTGGAATTTGAGAGGCTGACATATTATGTGCTTGATATGTGACAGAATTAAGATGATTAAAGAGAATGTCAACCCTTGGTTTGTTAGGGAATTGGAAACAGGATATATTGTCATTGGCGACAATCAGCATTTCAAGGGTTACACGCTATTCCTTTGCAAGGAGCACAACACGGAACTGTTTCACCTGGACCACTCTACCAAAATCAAATTTTTGGAAGAAATGTCTATTGTTGCAGAAGCCGTAGCAAACGCTTTTGATGCAGAAAAGATGAATTACGAGTTACTGGGTAATGGAGACACACATCTGCACTGGCATTTATTTCCCAGAGTAAGTGGAGATTTGGAAAGTTTCGGAAACAACGGAAAAGGCCCTGTGTGGTGGTACCCAAGGGATATGATGTATAGTCCCGACAATCGTCCCTCTGAACAAGAATTGGAAGCGATGAAAGCAAAATTAGCCAAAGAGTTAAACAAGTTATTATGATACTCATTTCATTATATCGTTCAGGTTTTGATTGCATGTAATAGGAACATTAAGAAAATGAAAAACACCCCACATGGGGTGTTTTTTCAATTCATATCGTATCGGCCGTCCAGGGCGCGTTTCAGGGTGATCTCGTCGGTGTATTCCAGATCGCCGCCCACAGGCACGCCGTTGGCGATACGGCTGATCTTGACGCCATAGGGTGCGATCAGTCGGGCCAGATACATGGCGGTGGCTTCCCCTTCCACGGTGGAGTTGGTGGCCAGGATCACCTCGCCCACGTTTCCTTCCTCGATGCGAGACATCAGCTCCTTGATCTTGATCTGATCGGGGCCGATATGCCGCATGGGCGACAAGGCGCCATGAAGCACGTGATACAGACCGCGGTAGCCGTGCATCTTCTCGATGGCGATCACGGCACGGGGATCCTCCACCACGCAGATGACGCTCTCATCCCGCTCATTGGAGAGGCAGACGGAACAGAGCGGGCCGGTGGAGATATTCTGGCATTTCTCACAGAGGCAGATATCGGTTTTGGCGGAAATCAGCGCGTCGGCAAACTCCCTTGTCTCTTCTTCGGTGAAATTCAACACACAGAACGCAAGACGGAGGGCGGTTTTCGCACCGATTCCGTCCAATTTGCGGAATTTATCGGCCAACCGCTGAAGCGGTTCAATGTATTCCGCCATATCAGAACATACCGGGCATACCGGGGATATTGAGCGCACCGGTTACCTTAGACATTTCCTCACTGTTGGTTTCGTTCACCTTCTTGATGGCCTCATTGACAGCGGCTACCAGGATGTCGGACAGAGTTTCGATATCGTCGGGGTCCACGATCTCGGGCTGGATATCGATGGACTTTACTTCCAGCTTACCGGTGATCTTCACACGCACTACGCCGCCGCCGGCGCTGATGTCATACTCACGGTTATCCAGATCCTCCTGCAGTGCGGCCATATCCTCCTGCATTTTCTGTGCCTGGCGAAGCATTCCCTGCATATTCTGCGGGCCGCCGCCCATACCCTTCGGCAATCTTGCTTTCATTGTGTAACCTCCGAAATTCGTTTATAGAAATAGTTAATCAATACAACTCACTATCCACCGCATAGCCGGTGGGTGCTTTTTTCGTTTCCTTCACCAGGATTTCCGCCGGTCCGGACGTGATGCGGCACAAGGCCATAGCACGTGCGATGGCGTTTTTGGATGAATCTTTGGAGAGCATCATGAGAGAAAACGCATTGGCGGTACGGATCAGCACTTGCTTTCCGTCGGCAGAAACCAGGATCTCCGCCTCTGTGAGAAAGCTCTGCGCCTGCTTATCGATCTGGCCCAGCTTCTCCAAAAACTCGCTTACGTCGGGCAGCGGATCAAATTCCATATCCGGCGCTGCTTCTGGAACACTCACTGATTCCGTTTTCACCGGCTCCGATGTCGGTTTTGTTACCTCTTCCGCAATCGGAGCAGTTACCGCCGGGGAAGCCGGAGAAGACACACCGACACCGCCCATCTCCATGAGGGCGATCCGATCCTCCAGCTGCGCGATCCGTGCCGACAGAGATTCGGCAGAATCGTCCAAACGGGGATCACACATGCGCATGCAGGCAAACTCGGCAATCATTCGCTTCATATGGGGAGAACGCTGCATATCGGCCATAGCCGAATCCAGTACGCTGCAGTGATACATAAGCAGCCGGATGGAAAACTGGGCGGAAACCTCCCGCAGTATCTGACTTTCCTGCTCGGTCAGATCCAGATACGCCGAGGTATCGGCGCAGTATTTATCCACCATCATATCCCGGTAGAAGGAGGTAAGCTCCTGCCAGAACACGGCGATATCCTTGGAGGAGGTGCACACAGAGTCGATCATGCCAAACAGGGCTTGCATATCCCCCTTGGCCAGACTGAGCGCCACACGGCGCAGAAAATCATAAGATGACAGTCCCAGAATCTCCTCGACCCGCTCCATAGTTACATCGGCACCGCCGCCGCTGCACAATTCAAACAGGCTGATGGCATCACGCATGCCGCCCTGTGCCTGTTTGGCGATCTGCTGTGCGGCCATAGCTTCCAGGCGGATGTTCTCCTCCCCGGCGATATAGGCGAGCCGATCGCTCAGAACCGACAGAGGAATCCGGCGGAAGTCACACCGCTGCCAGCGGGAGATGATCGTCGACGGCAGTTTATGCAGTTCTGTGGTAGCCAGAATAAAGACAACGTACTCCGGCGGTTCCTCCAGCGTTTTGAGGAGCGCATTGAAGGCGCTGGTGGACAGCATATGTACCTCATCGATGATATACAC
>JAZSCY010000184.1:0-2405 GCA_045530875.1 Eubacteriales bacterium | reverse complement strand
GAACAGGCCAAACCGAATCATCAGTCCGGGAACGTATTGGTGCAGCAGCCACAGCACGCCGAACACGAGCAGGCAGCTGACGATCAGTACCCCGATGCCAAACCAAACCGATCTCTTGTCGCTTTCCTCGTGATCCTCCGGCACCATTACGCCACGAAGCAGTTTTGCCAGCAAGCCGCACACGATCGCCGCAGCGAACAAAATCCATCGGTTCTGATCCGTCACACCGATCTCAAAAAAGGCCGCGGCCGCGTTGACACCCAGAATGGCCAGAAGAATATCGGAAGAGAACAGATCCCGCACCACGAAGAATGCCATGATCACAAAGGCACCCACCAAAAAGATCCATTGGCCCACATCCCTTGTGTTCCGGATGCTTCCCAGATACTCATACATGATCTGGGGGAACGTCATGCCGGTACACATCACAATGGCATTGACGGACAGAAGAGTAGCGCCATCCATGATGAAGGAAAGCACCGATCCCCAAATACCGTCCGGCGTCTCCTTGTTACAGATCAGCGTTTCCACAAAGCGGGCCAGCAAATCCACACCGAAGAAGGGGATAAAGTAGGCAAAGGACATAACAAACTGATTCAGCAGGGTATTCCCCACCACGTTGATGGTCCACTTATCCGGATTGGCCGCAAATTCCTCGGCAATGCTGTTGAAATCACCGATGGGAATAACGCTGTTCACGATCTCGGACAATTCCAGATGAAATGCATTTCCGGCAATCAGCGCCACTATCACCAGAATACCCTTGATGATGCAGTCCACCCATCGTTTATTCAGGTGCCAGGGAAGAAAACCGCCGATTTTCTCCAGGATGTTTCGTCCGAAACCGGCAACATGTCCGCCCAGAATAAACACAACCGCAAAAATCAGGATCGCCAGCGGCCAAAGGGAGAACTCAATCAGCTCCTGAATAACATTAGTTGAAAGAAGAATCCGCATGGGATGCATAATTTCTTCCTGCCTTTTCCTTTTTTCTCATTATAGCATAGAACACCTCACAATTCAATAAGAGCCTCACGAAAACCCGTACCGATTTGCGAAGGAGGATGGGGCAAAAAACAAAGAAAAGGCCGCTGCACCGAAAATGCAACAGCCCTTTTCGCAGGACGCCCACAGCGTCCATATTCAAATAAACCGATCAAACCACATGGCCAACTCCACGCGCATCACATCGTTGATTTTGTGCGTCACCCCGTCCATTATGTGGCACTCGATATAACTGCCGGACCGACGGACAGATTCCACAAATTCTTTGACCATCACGGGGTCCACCGTGGTGTCCGCCTCCCCCTGCCATATCTTGATCGGGCACGGCGGAATCACCACCCGCTTGCCGTCCACGCCCAAAAAGGAGCGGGTGAGGTACGGATTGAAGCCTACGGTATTCTCCCCGTGCCACGCATCCTCGGGGAAACGGTAGATCTGTACAATGCGATCGTGGGTGCTGTACCCGGTTTTCTCATTCTTCTGCGTTTTATCCCATGTGCCGATGCAGTAGTGGCCATCCACGGTTACGCCATCCATATTGAGCCGGGGATAGAACAGCCCCAGCGCGGCCACGATCCCCGGAAAGGTGTGGGCAAAATTCATGGCCGTATGGCCGCCCATGGATGCGCCTGCCACCAGCACCCGCCGGGAGAGATTGTAATGCTTTACCGCATACAGGTATGCTTTGTGCAAGGCAAAGATGTGCTCGGGACAGCCCATGCTCAGCCCATGAGGCTGGGATCCGCACACGTCCAGAACGGCATATCCCCGCTTGATGCATTCGCTGCAATAGGCAACTCCGCCGGTGCGTCCGCCATCCTCCCGCACTACGCTTCCCGCCCCGTGGCAGGAAAGGATCAGCGGCGTCTCCTCGCCTGCCTCCGAATAGTTGTCGGGCAGACAAAGCACGCATTCGCACTCGTCCCACACTTCCCGATCGGTTATTTCATTGGCTGTCGATCCGCTCACGTCCCGGAAATTATTGAATCTGACCTTGAAATAGATGTGTTTGGAATTTTCCACCATGTCCTCCTGTGCTCCGCCGGAGATTTGTGATTTTTATGAGATTATAGTAGCACGCATCGGCTGTGCTGTCAACAAAGAAATGTAAGAAAGGGCTGTCGCAGCAGAAGCTTGCCATGGAACTAAACACCAATCAAAACACGATCAGCCGTTACGAAAACGGGGAACGCGAACCGGGTATCCACGAGCTGATCAAAATAGCGGATTATTTTAACATCTCCGTGGATTATCTTTTGGAGAGAACGGACAATCCCGAAATGCAAAAGTGAACGGCATCCTCACGGATGCGACAATAGAGGATGAAAAAGCAGACTACCAGATGGTAGTCTGCTTTTTTGTGGGTGCTCAACAATTTCAACCTCTTATATTCTTTATCG
>JAZSCY010000215.1:0-2955 GCA_045530875.1 Eubacteriales bacterium | reverse complement strand
TGCTGGGCTATCGCTGTGATGCGGGCGAGAATCGTAATACCTTCCCCCAGACAGACCGCGTGAAAAATCCGGGCATGCTGGAGGTGCTCATCGATGGCATAGCTGTCAAGCGGATGTGGCTGGAGGATTGCCCGGCAGATGCCCGTGGTATGCTGTCCCACCATTATCAGCCCGACGATCAGTTGATGGACGAGGCCGGCAGCTACGGCTATCTGTGCGATATTACCGTTCCCTCTGCCCTTCTGTTCAAGCTGAAGGAAAAAGACACCTTTACCCTCACTGTCCGTATGTGCGATGACTGCGGTCTGTCTCTGTACGGCCGACGCAGCGGGCGGTACGGAATCGGTGTGGTTCTCCGCGCAGAATAAGTGAAAGTGGTCACTTTTCTAAGGAAATCCCTTTTTAAAATCGTATAATTTGTACAAAATCGCCTTGGACGCCACCCTCTCTCTTGTGGTATAATGTATATAGAATACAAAAAGTATCCTATGTGGAGGGAGCAACATGGCAAGCACGGCAGTTCGGCATCGCCTGTACGGGATCGGTGAGGTCCTGGAACAGACGGAGGGAAAAATCCGCATCCGTTTTGCAAATACCGGTGAGAAAAGCTTTTTGTATCCGGATGCGTTTGCAATTCATCTGTCCTATGAGGACGAAGAAATGCAATCCGCCGTCATGGAGCAGTTGAAGGAGCGGGCCGAAGCGGAAAAGGAAGCCGCTGAAACCAGAGAAAAACTGCGTCTGGAGAATATGGAAGCGGAAAAACTGAAGCAAAAACAGCTGGCCGCCGCCAGAAAAAGATCTGCCTCCAAACGTCCTCGCAAGAGTACGCCGGCAGCAGATACAAAAGAATAAAAAACAGGGGATACCGATGAGGTATCCCCTGTTTTGTTGTTATTTTGCCCAGGTGCCGTTTACAAAGATGGGGGTAGCCTTGCCGTCCTTGTAGCCGGTGATGGTCATATCCGGTGCACCGATCATGAAGTCCACGTGGATCATGCTGTCGTTGATGCCCAACTTCTGGCACTCCTCCAGGGTCTTGTGCTGGAAATCGTCGATGGTATCCATAAAGCCGCGGCCCAGTGCCACATGACAGCTGGCGTTCTCATCAAAGAGGGTGTTGTAGAACAGCACGCCGCTCTCGGAGATGGGGCTGTCCTTGGGAACCAGCGCCAACTCACCCAGGTATGCAGCGCCCTCGTCCATGCTCAGCATACGGTCCAGAAGGGGCTTGCCCACTTCCGCATCCCACTCCACGGCCTTGCCGTCCTTGAAGGTGATATAAAAGTTATTGATCAACTGACCCTGATAAGAAAGGGGCTTTGTGGAAACCAGTTTACCGTCGGCACATCCCTTCTTGGGGCTGGTGAAGATCTCTTCGGTAGGCATATTGGGGTTGAAGAAGTTGCCCGGCAGGGATACTTCTCCGCCGCCGCACCAATGGCCCTCGGGAATGAGGGATGCACGGAAATCCGTACCGTTGGAGCTCTTGTACTCCAGATAGTCGAACTTCTGCTCGTTGAGCCATGCGCATCTTGCCTTGAAGGCTTCGTTGTGCTTGTCCCACTCGGCCACGGGATCGTTATCCTTGGTAACGCGGACGGTCTTCAGAATCTCCTCCCACAGCATCTCGTAGGCGCGGTTCTTCTTCTCACCGGGGAACACTTTCTTCGCCCAGGCATAAGAAGGAACGGCCACGATGGTCCACTGCTCCTTATTCTCCAGCGCGTCGTTGTACTTCTTCACGATGGGATAGGTAGCGATGCGGGCTTTTTGCATCTTCTCCTGATTGATTCCCCGAAGTCCGTCGGGATCCTCACCGATGATGTGGATGCGGCAGGGCACCTCCTCTACCGCCAGCTTCAGTTTTTCCTCTTTCCACGCGGGAACGGTGGACAGGGATTTCAGAGTGCGGTACTTGTAGTGCATTTTGGTGATAGCCTGGCAGCTCCACTCGTGATCTACCCGGGATGCGCCAGCCTTATAGCACGCCTCGGTGACGTAGGAAGCAAATTCGCTGTGCTCTACGCTGGCGCTGATCACAACGACCTGTCCCTTTTTCACGTTGGCACCTACGCGGGCAACCAGTGCCGCGTACTTTTTCATCATTGTCTTTGTCATAGTATTCTCCATGAATCATCAGATTTGTTTCTTTGAATATTGTACACCACACGGCGGTGGAAGTCAAGGAATCACGAAAGATATTTTCGGCAGCATTCTTGACAGGCATTCAAAATATCGTGTATAATAACCGTAGACGGATGCGTTACGCACCGGCTCACTTATACAGAATACTTTATTTACAAAGGAGATACGTATCATGGGAAAATTTGTTGTTAAGAAGACAAGCACGGGATTCAAATTTGATCTGGTTGCCGGCAACGGCGAGACCATCGCGACCTCTGAGGTATATTCCGCTGAGGCATCCTGCCTGAACGGTATTGCCAGCGTAGTTAAGTGCTCTGCGGCCGCTGAGGTTGAGGATCAGACTACGGAAACTGTGGAAACCAAAAAGCATCCCAAATTTGAAGTATATGCCGACAAGGCGGGCGAGTTCCGTTTCCGTCTGAAGGCTACCAACGGTCAGGTTATCGCCGTATCCGAAGGATACAAGGCAAAGGCATCCTGCCTGAATGGCGTCGAAAGCGTAAAGAAGAACGCCGCTGATGCCGAGACCATTAAAGAATACTGAGTGGGAGTGACGCACAGTTAAAACCGCACGCTAACTATCCCACTCCCGAGAAAATCTTGACAAATGAAACCAACATTTGTCATCGGCTTCGCCGACCGATTTTCTCCAAGGTTTATCCGCGTTTATTGAGTGGGAATAACGCGCAGTTAAAACCGCACGCTAACTATCCCACTCCCGAGAAAATCTTGACAAATGAAACCAACATTTGTCATCGGCTTCGCCGACCGATTTTCTCCAAGGTTTATCCGAATTTATCGATACAC
>JAZSCY010000106.1:0-2951 GCA_045530875.1 Eubacteriales bacterium | reverse complement strand
CCGGTACAACCATAGAACGCAGACGAACCAATGCTGGTGACGTTATTGGGTATTGTAATACTCGTCAGGCTTGTGCAGCCATAGAACGCAGAATCTCCAATGTTAGTGACGCTGTTTCCGATCGTTATGTTTGTCAGATTTCTGCAGCTATAGAAAGCGGAACTTCCAATGATTTTGACGGTATTGGGAATCGCAATATTCGTCAAACTCGTGCAATTATAGAACGCATAATCGTCAATGCTTGCAGCATCCGTAATGACAACGGTTTTCAGGGATTCAGGCACGTAGCTCTTGTTGTTTGCGTAAGCGCTGGCACCAAAGATGTAACCGAAATGGGTGTTTCCCGTTCCGTCTCTTGCTTCACCCACAAAGGGCAGGGTGATGGACTCAAGGTTTGTGCAGCCGGAGAAGGCTCCCTGGCTGATGCTGGTCACGTTTTTGGGAACAATATATTCCGTTTTGGTGGGATCTTTCACGCCTGTGATTCGGATGCTGACGGCGGTGGTTTCGTAGATAAAATCGTCCAGACCGGTCACATCCTCCGGCTCACCCTCGTAACCAATCTCAACAGGCTTTTGGCCATAGTTTGCCGTGGAGGTGATGATCGTCACATCCTGCAGATCGATACAGCCGTCGCCGTTGATATCACCGGCTACCAGGGTAATATCCGCAATTTGCTCGTTGGAACTGGAGGTCAGATTGATGTCACTGTCCCCCACAACGATATCTTTGACGGTATAGTTCAGGTGTCCGGGCTTGGTGATAACGAGATCATAGATGCCGCTCGCCACACCGGGGATCGCAAACTCCTGTGCGGCATGGCCGGCATTCGAGCAGATCACGGTGGAGTATTTTACCTCGCCGCCCTGCACCAACTGCACGGTGCATCCCACACCGGGAAGATAGCTTGTGACCTTTCCTTTCACCGACACACCGGCATCTGCGGTCGGGGAGGCGGCAAAAGCCTGTCCGGTCAGTGCCAGGCACAAAACAACCGCCGCCGCGAAGAATTTCAATAGTTTTTTGTGGTTCATATGCGTTCTCCTGTCTCGTTTTCTGAAAGAGCATCGATTCCGTTTTTTGCTGATGTTTTACACACATATCCAGTATACCACACATGAAACAAAATTGCAACCGATGCGTATAACCGGCGCCAAAGCGCCCATACTAATACCGCACCAACCAATTTCCCCGAAAGGCGGTTTACTATGAAATACCGAATTCTTACCATTGCGGCCGCGGCGGTTGTGATCGCGTCTCTGCTGGTCATTCCTGCTGCCGCCGCCGAAATGATCCCCACAGGCAGCGTTATGGATAATTACTCTTCCCTCATGCCTCGCAGCGGGGCGGATACCTTTGCAGATCCCGGCACCCCCGGCGGTGATACCACCGGCGGCATGGGCGGCGATACCACGGATCCCATGATGGACACGGATACCGAGGGCAATCTGGGCGATACCTCCGGCCCCACGGAAAGCGGCGACGGCGTCATCGACGGCACGGCGGACACGAACGACTCCCCCATGAGCGACATGACCGACACGGGCAATACGGGCGACACCGCAGGCACCGCCGATGAGGAGGGCGGCAATCTTCTGGGCATCATCATCACCCTTCTGGTGATCGGCGCGGTGGTCATCCTCATCTTCGCTCTGATCCCCAAACGAAAATCCTGATAAAAGATTGGCGCACACCTGGGGCGCCAATCTTTTTTTATGCGATATTCCTCCAGAATTTGTGAATATTTCATAAATTATTGTATAGGTTTGCAAAATCGCCCTTGACAGTATGTACTTCTTTGATATAAAATATTAGTATGTGTAAAAGTACCCTCTGCATGGGAAACGGTACTTTTCTGTGCAGTTTACTATATTTTTACATAAACGGTTTACGCCGGTCTCACCGGCACAGTCATATGCCGCAGCGTTTCGCCGCGGACAATTACATAACGGAGGTGCCCTGATGACTACGATCATCATTTCTGCCGCCAGCGCGGCCCCGGCCACGCTTCCGATCGGTATTTTTACCGGATACACCATTCGACGCCGTTCCGCCGAGAAACAGATCGGTTCCGCGGAAGAACAGGCGAGAAAAATACTCGAAGACGGAAACAAAGCAGCCGATACCAAGAAAAAAGAAGTGCTTCTGGAAGCACGCGAAGAGATCCTTCGCACCAAGAACGAGTTTGATCACGAAGTAAAAGAGCGCGGGGCGGAGTTGCCTCGCCAGGTGCGCCGCCTCACCCAGAAGGAAGAGAATCTGGACAAAAAGACCGAGGCTCTGGAAAAGAAGGACGAAACCCTGACCCGGAAGATCAAGGAAAACACCGAGGCCGGCGAGGAAATCCAGAAAATCAAGGCGGAGCAGTTCGAGCTTCTGCAGAAGATGGCTGGTCTGACGGCAGAGGAAGCCAAGGCTCAGCTGGTAGAAGAGTTGGAAACCGAGGTCCGTCGGGAGCAGGCCATCCGCCTCACCGAATTGGAGGAAGAATTTAAGGAAGAAGCCGATACCAAGGCGAAGAATATCATCGCGCTGGCCATCCAGCGTCTGGCTGCCGATCAGGTGGCTGAGGCTACCGTATCCGTTGTGGCTCTGCCCAACGACGATATGAAGGGCCGCATCATCGGCCGCGAAGGCCGTAATATCCGCGCCATCGAGCAGATGACCGGCGTGGATCTCATCATTGACGATACCCCCGAGGCCATCACCGTCTCCGGATTCGATCCGGTGCGCCGTGAGGTGGCCCGCCTGGCTCTGGAAAAACTGATTTCCGACGGCCGTATCCATCCGACCCGCATCGAGGAAACGGTGGAAAAGGCACGCCGGGAGGTAGATGCCGCCATCAAGACTGCCGGCGAGCGTGCTACCTACGACACCGGTCTCCACGGCTTCCAGCCGGAGATGATCAAGCTTCTGGGCCGACTGAAGTACCGTACCAGCTACGGCCAGAA
>JAZSCY010000410.1:0-3386 GCA_045530875.1 Eubacteriales bacterium | reverse complement strand
TAATCGGAGATTTCGTTTTCGCCCAGCGTCAACTCACCCTCTGCCTTGGCTAAGAAGAATACCACATGCTTCAGTGCTTTGGCGGATACCGTGTAGGACAACTCCCGCCGGAAACCTTCCTGCAGGGTGACCGTCAGACCGGTTTCCTCCCAGATCTCCCGGAGCGCGGTCTGCTGTTCCGTTTCCCCGGAGGCGATGTGTCCCTTGGGTAGGCTCCAGGTGCCGGATCGGTGCTGGTACAGAACCAGATACTCAATCACACCATCTTCCCGAGTACGGTAGATGATGGCACCGCAGGATTTTTCATAGATGCACACCAGATTGGTATCGTAATACTGCTCCGCGAAATGGAGAGCCTCCGCCAGCTGGGGTTCGTATGCCACCATACCTGTGGGAGCCACCACCAGCTTGTCCTCGTTGTCATCCCGGCGGTGAACGGCCGCGATCACGGTACCGGTAAACCGGCGCAAAGGCTGGCTGACACCGTAAATGTAGGCATCCATCTCCTCCCCGTCGGCGGAGAGAATCCCCGGCACATATCCGTAATTGATGGGATAGCGGATGTCGGGATGCTCCGGATGGACGGATCCGGCAGGACGGTCCACCAGAATGGTCAGCCGCCGGCCAAGGAACCGGTCGGTCATGCTCAAACGAAGGATCCGCTGAATGAACTGGGATTTTGCCCGGGAATATCCCAGCGGATCGGTGGCATATTCTGCCTGCAGGCGAATCTTCAGTTGCTCGTATTCATTGGCGGTAAATACATGATTGTACAGATAATTGCGGAAAGCGATCAGATCGTTCCATGCCTGACTGCCATCCAGCGTGATCCACAAACGGTGAGAATCCACCCCGGTGCTTCGCTTCTGTCTGGCCATGCGGATGCATCCGGTGGCATCGGTGGGGATGCGGCGGTATCCGATCTCGCCCAGCATTTTCAACACAGTGGGAACGTCGGCGGCATCCTTTACACCCACAGCGATATCAATCACGGGAACGGCAAGGATTCCGCGAACGGATGTGGAACCGATGTGCTGGACGGAGGAAACAAGACCGTCCAGTTTTTTTCGCAAAGCGTACATAGCCAGCTTGGCGTCGTTTTCCCAGTAAGCCGCATGACGGCTCAATACGATTTCCTGACGGGCCATCCTGCGCTCACCTCCATTGACTTCCCGTACGAATGATTCGGTAAAATGACAATATTACACGAATTTTAACTTTACTAATAATTATACTCCAAAAATCGCCCGCCCGTCAAGGGATTTGGGGCAATATTGTTCATAATCTGCTCACGGGAGTGAGGTTTCTGCGTCGGTTTTATCCAGGATGTGCCGCAAAATTTGTAAACGGGCGAATTTTTTGTCCTCCGCTGCCACCACCGTCCAGGGAGAAGCCGTGGTATCGGTGTAGGAAAACATATCCTCCGCCGCCACCAGATACGCATCCCGCTTTCCCCGATTGCGCCAGTCCTCTTTCGTCAGTTTCCACCGCTTTTCCGGATCACTCATGCGGGCCTCAAACCGTCTCAGCTGCTCCTCAGGGGAGATCTCCAGCCAGAATTTCATCAGAATCGCCCCTTCCAAAATCAGTGTCCGCTCCATTTCCAGGATCTCATCGTACGCCCGCATCCACTGTTCCTCCCGGGCCAATCCCTCCACCCGTTCCACCAACACCCGGCCGTACCAACTTCGGTCGTAGATGGCCACGGATCCTGTCGGGGGAAAGGTCCGCCAGAACCGCCACAGGTAGTGCCGGGATTTTTCCTCATCGGATGGGGCGGCGGTGGGGAATACCTGATAGCGATCCTCCCGCAAGGCGTCCGTGATGCGGCGGATGCATCCACCCTTGCCCGACGCGTCCCATCCCTCAAAGACAAGGATCAGGGATCTGTCCGCTTTTTGCAATTTTCGCGGCACCTCTGCCATTCGCTTCTGCAGCTCCTTCAGTGATTTTTTGTATACGGAGGGATCCGCCCGCTGAGATAGATCCACCGTGTCCAGACGGCCTCTTGGGGGCAGGACGGTGTTGATCTCCTCCGCGTGCTCGTTTCGCATTTCGTCAATCATTTCGTTCATCCTTTGTTTTTTTGTTAGTGTTCCCAATGAGAAAAACAGCATGACAGACAAAATGCGGAATCCTTGCAAATCATAAAACAATCGTGTATAATAAAGTAAATCATGAAGAAATGAGGTGAATTGTATTGCTGAGGATGGACTCGGACGTATCCGTTATGCGCGGTGTGGGTGCCGCACGTCAAAAGGCGCTCTCCGCTTTGGGGATTAACACGGTTCGGGATCTTTTGTACCACATTCCCCGGGGATACCAGTGCCGCGGTAATACAAAAACCGTGGCCGAAGCGGTGGAAATGGCGAAATCCGGTCACGAGATGCCCGTTTCTTTGCTTCTGACAGTGGCGGCTGAACCGAAATATCGGATGATCCGTCGGGGAATGTCTGTTTTGAAATTCCGTGCCTTTGACGAAACGGGCACGGTGGAAATCACCTATTTCAATCAGAATTATCTGCGGGATGTGTTCCATACCGGGGGCGAATTCCGCTTTTTTGGCCGCATCACGCTGGAGGGAAGAACGCTGAGGATGACCTCTCCCATTTGGGAGGCGTGCACTCCGGACGCCGTTTTGCCGGGGATCGTGCCGGTCTATTCTCTCACGGCGGGATTGTCCCAGAAGATCGTGACCCAGTTGATCCGGGACGCGATTTCCGGTGTGGGGGCGTACCTGCCGGAGATTTTGCCGCCGGATGTGGTGCGCCGGCAGTCGCTGTGCACCCTGGCTTATGCTATCAAGAATATCCATTTTCCCGAGGACGGGGAAGCCTTGCAGCGTGCCCGCCGCCGACTGATTTTTGAGGAGTATTTTTCCTTCGGATTGGCCGTGGCATCCACTTCCCAGCCGGAGATGGACGGAGTACGGATTCCCCAGGCGGACATCACGCCCTTTACATCGGAGTTGCCCTACGCCCTGACCGGGGCGCAGATGCGCTCCATTGGCGAGATTTCCGCCGATATGGCCAGCGGCCGGCGGATGAACCGGATCCTCATCGGGGATGTGGGATCGGGTAAAACCGCGGTGGCCGCCGCCGCTGCTTATATTGCCGCCCGGGGTGGATATCAGACCGCACTGATGGCACCGACGGAAATTTTGGCGGTACAGCATTACAGAGAACTGTCCCAGCTGCTGGGAAAATTGGGAATCGAGTGCGTGCTCCTGACCGGCTCTGTCACCGGCGTACGGCGGCGGGCGGTTTGTGAATCCCTGTCCCGGGCAGACGGTGCATCGGTGGTGGTGGGAACCCACGCCCTCCTCAATGGAGAGGTGCAGTTTGTCCGCCTCGGATTGGTGATCGAGGATGAGCAGCACCGCTTCG
>JAZSCY010000336.1:0-2381 GCA_045530875.1 Eubacteriales bacterium | reverse complement strand
GGTGAGCAGAAGTTGTATCTGGACGGAAACGATGCCAAACTGATGAACGGCAAGCGGATTGTGATCGTGGACGACGTGATCTCCACGGGCGAATCCCTGGCGGCGCTGGAAAAGCTGGTTGCTGCTGCCGGCGGTAACATCGTTGGCCGTATGGCCATCCTGGCGGAGGGTGATGCCCAGGTGCGCGAGGATCTGACCTATCTGGAGAAGCTGCCCCTGTTCCATGGGGACGGATCCATCGTGGCAGGCAGCGTCCACGAATAAGCAAACAAAAAAGAACCGGTTCCTTCGGAGCCGGTTCTTTTTGTTTATCAGGATACTTTTGCGATGTCGGTTACGGTGACCTCCACCCGGATGGAACTGCTGCGCAGGGTGATTTTCTTGCCGGGGGCCAGGGATACGGTGCCATCCACCAAAAAACCGTTTTCGCTCATGTATCCGGTCACTGCCAAAGTGCCGGTCATGTCGATGCGGGTGGCATCTCCGTTCTCGGGGGCATAGGCCTGTACGTACTTTCCGCCCGCATCCTCAAACAGGAACACGGCGGGAGTAACGGATACAGGGCCGGTGATCTCGCCCACGTACTGGCCGGTGGAATCGATGTAGAACTTTTCACCGGGGGCAAAATACTCCGTGGAGGAATTGCGGATGTTCTCCACCTTGAAGGAGATCACGTACTTCTCCATAGTCACAGCACCGGACAGGGAATTCCCCTCGCTTCCGATAAATGTGCGGAGCGCGGCTCCGGCGATACACAGCACTACGGCCACCAAAATGAAATAGTCTATGGCATTCAGTTTCTTCCTTGTTTTGTTCGGTTGTGATGTCATGACGGAATTCCTTTCACGAGTTTGGAATAGAGAAGATGGACTCATCGAAACCGGAAATGTCGGTCAGAACCGATGAGGTTTGCATCATATAGTACGGAGCGCTGGCATCGGGCAGATAGGAATAGGCAGCCACGATGATGCCGTAATCCGGGATCACATCAAAAGTCTCCCGCACACCGCTTACGGTGTCGGTGAAGGAGGCGCGGATGCAGGGCGTGTTCAGTATGGTTTCCAGGGAAAGCGTGTACTTTCCGGATTCCGCCGCCCCGATCATGGATTGCATACGGGAGAGGGAGGGAAGGCCCATTTCCCCCTCCGGGGTGAATGTGGTGGATCCGCTGCGGCTGAAATGCCGGGATGTGGTGCCCTCGCGGATGTAGAACGTGTCCTCGTCGGCGGACAGCTGCTTGGGCAGGGTGGACGAGGTGAAGGATTCCGCATGGATTTTCGTGCCGGACACCAGATAATACACCTGTGCTGTGGTAAAGCGATCGTTGGCGTCTGCCCAGGTCACGGATGCGATCTGGTAATAGGAGTGGGTAGGCTCAGCGGCCAGAAGCAGCTCCTTCAGGGACTCTTGGGACATATCCATCAGAACGGCCGAATCCCCTGCAAGAGGATTGTTGCCATCCAGGGAGGACAGGAATTCCTCGGAGAAACCGTCACCGGGATCGACCGTATCGCCGGAGGAAAACAGTCCGTCCAGAAAAGCGGGCGGCGTCAGGATGCCGGAATGATACAGCATCGCCATCAGCAGAACAAAGGCGATCAGCACACCGCCGGCAATGACCAGCGTGCCCGGGATGATGGGCAGAGTGGTTACATCCCCTTGAGGATGCGCACGGTTCTTTTTCATTCTGTATCTGTCTCCTCACCGTCGGATTCCTTGGCTTCGGCAGATTCCTCCGACTCGGATTTTTTGCTCGGAGACAACTGTTCCGGCGGGATATCGGCGGGATCAAAGATGCCGGACAGATAGCGGGCGGAGGGATTTTTCATGATCAGGAAATTGATAACGAAAATGAAAATCGCGGCGGCCACCAACAGAATGGATTTGATAAAGCGCATTTCCTCAAACATGGTGTCGGTGAAGGTGAGCGCCACCAGTCCCAGAAGGCCGCAGATCGCGTAAATGATGCCCACGGCTTCCTTCTGGGTGAAGCCCAGATCGATTAGCTTGTGATGCAGATGCCCACGGTCGGGCGAAAAGGGGCTTTTTCCGTGAAGAATACGGCGGAAGATGGCCCAGCTGGTATCCAGAATCGGTAAAGCGAAGATGGACAGCGGGATGATGAAGGAAAGCAGGGTGTGGAGTTTGAACAGTCCTTCCACGGACAAGATCGCCAGGGTGTATCCCAGGAACAAGGCACCTGTGTCGCCCATAAAAATGCGGGCGGGATGGCGGTTGAAGGGAAGGAATCCTACGCAGGATCCCGCCAGAATGGCCGTGATCAGGGCGGCGGAGAAATCTCCCATCAGCAAAGTTACGCCCAGAATCGAGAAGGAACAGATGGCGGAAACACCGCAGGCCAGGCCGTCCAGACCGTCGAT
>JAZSCY010000285.1:0-7060 GCA_045530875.1 Eubacteriales bacterium | reverse complement strand
TTCTTGCCTGAGATTCGCCTGCAAATGCGGCCTGAAGATTTTTTTCGGTCTTGCTTCCCTTGAGTTCCATGTGTGTTTCTCCTTTAAATAAAGTAATAATTTTTTAATTATGTGCTGCCGCTTGACGGCATTTTGGACATTGATAATGAAGGGTAAGATCATAGGACGCGATATCTTCCCCTGCGTGGGCATGGAGAAAAGCGTCGATTCCCTCGATGCGGATATCCCGGATCGCACCGCAGGAGGAGCATACCATATGATCGTGGGGGACGAACATCTTGTCGTACCGATCGGGCTGATCCGCAAAGGTAAGACGGACGATGAGTCCCTCCTCGCTGAGATATTTCAAACTGTTGTACACGGTAGCGAGTGCAATGGTGGGCATCTGCTCACGGGCGGCCTGGTAGATCTCCTCGGCGCTCAGGTGGGCATCGCTTCCGCGGACAATGGATAAAATCAGTTCGCGCTGCTTTGTCATCCTGCACTCCTTATTTAGAATTGGAATCGTTCTAAATATATTATACATAGCGCAGGGTGACTTGTCAATAGTTTTTTAGAATAATTCTAAAAAATATTTTTTTTTACATAAACGGATCGGGCAAGAAAGTCTCCGCCAGAACCGGATCCGCCATATTCACGTACAGCGGCCGATCTTCCTCCTCCGCGATATACCGCATCAGGGGAGAGAGGGCACGGCGGGCCGTTTCCAGATCCTTCAGCGGCGCTTTCTCCAGATCTCCGTTGAACAAAATCCGATTTATGTACTTTTTCTGGCGGCTGATTTTCTCGTGGGATCCCATCCGGGACAGCATACGCACCCGCCGGGTAAGGATTTCCAGTGTATCCGAGAAATCCTTTCTTTCCGCTCGGGCAAGCATCAGCGTATACATCTGGGTATCAAATAGGGCGGCGTGCGTGGGCGTGCCATCTTCCAGCATGAGAGGAGCTATTTCGTGGGTGAGCACCTGAATATCCCCTGGGCGAAGTGCTTCCATGGCACTTTCCGAGGAGAAGCGATCCACCGCGCTCAGATGGCGGCGTACCGCAAAGCTGTCCCGATCCAGGGAACGGATCCGGCGGCACACATCCCGCACCAGAATCGCCCGCAAAGGGGCATCGGCCATGTGATCGAGTCCCTGCAGAGCGGCGATCAGATCGATCTTCAGCCGGAACAGGCGGGTGTGTAGGGGAAGCGTTTCCCCAAAGCCTGGATCCTCTCCGCTCACAAAAGCATCGAAATTGCCGCACACATCCAGGACGTGGAAAGAGTTCTTATCGGCCGTGCGGCGCATACCTCGGCCCAGCATCCGCCAGAATTTGGTGCGGGAGGGGGCACGGGTGAAGAACACCAGATTTTCCACCGGAGGAATATTGACGCCGTCCGTCAGAAGATCGTGGGAGATGGCGATGCGGGGCATAGCGTCTGGATCGGCAAACTCTTGCAGGAGAGCATGGGCATAATTGGTATCGGAATCCATGACCCGGCAGAAATGGGGCGGCGCATCGGGGTACATTTTACCCCACATTTCGTAGATCATCTCCGAGTGGGCGTGATTGCGGGTGAACAGAACGGTTTTGGCAAGCAGGCCCGTTTGGGGATCCCGCCGTCCGCTGTCATGAAGCAGAGCCAGCACCCGCTTTACGGTGTCTTCATTATAATATTTTACAAACATTTCCTCGGGGGTGATGCGCTCGGGTACATCCTCCGGGGAAGAAAAATGCCTTTTCAGTGTACGGAGATCCTTGTCTTCCAATCGGTCGGTGATAAAACCGTCGGTGAGGGACTGCAGACGTACACCGTGCATTTCCGGGGATGCCAGCCACCCGCCACCCACCGCCTCTTTCAGCGGGAAGGTGAATACGGGGGAGGTGTGGGGCGTGTCCAGAATGTCACACAGGGCGGGATCAATCTCCTCCGCCGCCACGGAGGTGAGCATCAGCCGGGGCGCATGGAAGGCGGAGAATACGGTTTCGTATTTTCTGGCCAGGGCGGCATCCGTCTCATCGCAGATCACCAGATCGAAGCGGCCGGCGCTCAGAATATGAATACCGTCCTCGTCCAACAGATCGTCCGCCTCCGCCAGAACATCCTCAAAGGTGGAAAACACAACGCTGCACCCCACCGCTTTCGGCAGATCGGTAAGGGAGTATGCACCGATCCCGGACAGAGAGGCGGCACATTCCTGACGCGCCTGCTCCGCCAGAAGATCGCTTTCCGTCAAAAACAGGATGTGTTTCGCCTGTCCACAGCGGATCAGCACCTCTGCCGCCGCCAGGGCAGTGCGGGTTTTTCCCGTGCCGGGGGCCATGGAGAGAAACAGATTTCTTGCCCGTCGGGCGCAGATCGCATCCGTAACGGCACGCACCGCCTCTTTCTGATAGGGCCGGTCGGCGATGCAGGAAGCGATATCCTCTTGCCGGGGAGTTTTAGCGTTTTTCTCAATTTCCGCCACCCGCGCAAGATCGGCGGGGGAGTAAAATCCGCTGATTCTTGTCTCAGGCAGTTTGCTGTCAAACCATACTCGGGTATCAAATCCGTTGGTGAGGAAGATGACCGGGCGCACACCGAACCGCTTTTGCAAACCGTCGGCATACAGCTTGGCCTGCTGACGGCCGATGGCTGGATCATCTCCCACGGCCTGGGCTTCCACCACGGCTATTGGCGTGCCTGCTGGGTCGCACAGTACGTAATCCGCATAGCCGATCCCGCTCTCACCGGGCATTCCCGTCACGCGGAATTCGCTGAAGCAGTCCTCGCCCATCTTCCATCCCGCGTAGGCAAGAGCGCTCTCCACATACAGCCGGCGCGTTTCCGCCTCCGAGAGGGACGGGGGATCTTTATCCTGCGAGGTATCCCGGTCGCGGGTGCTCAAGATTCGCTTCATCGTGCGGTTTTCCTTGACAAGACGACGGATATCCCCGCTGTCCATGGCTTCCGTGACCAATTCCGCATCCGGATCCAGCAAGGTGGGATCAAAGGCTGCCTTGTGGGGGCGGGAGCCGTATTTCTCCATCAGAAAACAGGCGAACGCATAGAGGGAGCGCAGGGCCAATTCTGCCTGATCTTTCGTGACCGATCCCGGATTGTGGGCGGCATTGTTGCCGGTTTTCCTTATATATTCCAAGCCCCGGCTCAACTCCTGCCCCACCAGTGTGCGGAACGCCGTGGCACCGATCAGATTGGACAGCTGATCCCGTCGGGGTGTGGGCAGAGAGGTGTCAGAGGCGTACATCCATTTCACAGCCAATTCCGCGGCACGGCGGATGTTGACGGCGCAGGCAGCGGCATCGATGGCAAAAATCTTTTCCGCGGCCACAGACGCGCCGGCAAAGGATGAAAATGCAGCCTGACTGTAAAGAAAATCGAAATTGGTCATGATGCCCCTCCTTTTTTGTTTCTATCACCATTATATAGCAATTCCGCGGCAAAATCCACAGTATTTTTTAAAAATTGTTTTACGCGGGTGTTATTGCAATATGAAAGCGTATGTGATATAATTCTCTTATACTATGCCCATGTGCATAAACAAGCGAGTGGATCGCAGTGAGAGAGGTAAGTATGGCTGAAATGATCGATATATCGGACATCAGTCTGTTGTATCCGGACGCAGAGAGCATGCGCCGCGCCGGCATGGGAGAAAACGGCGCCCATTTGAGTGACGTGACCGCGGAGCAGTTGGAACTCTATTATCTGATCGATTTGAAGAGCAGCGATATCGGAAGCTTTTTCACCAGTGATATTGAGACGATCCGCTATCGCCAAAAAACCTTTGCCGATATGGCAGAGAATCCGGAGCTTGCCCGGGTGCTGCTTAAGATGCTGCCCCTGTTGGGCGATATCACCGAATTGCGCCGTATGGGCAGCGACCACGGAGATTCCACCGAATCCTATCTGTACAGCATCACGGAGGTGGAATTGTATACCTCCCTCATGGAGCATCTGAAAAACGGTCTTCTTCCCATTGCGCATTCGCTGAAAAGCCCCGCGTTCCGGCGCTTTGCGGAACGTATTCGCCACCTGACGGAGAGCGAGTATTATAAAGAACTGAACGAAAAGCTGAACGAGCTGACCAAGCGGGTGCGGGAGATCAAGAGTATCACCGTGGGTGTGAATCTGGATTCCCAGCTTCGTCCCGAGCATGCAGGCGTTCTGTCCATCAACAACGAGTATTTCAAATCCGGTGAGATTCAGGATAAGATTCTTCGTTTGGATTTCAAGAACGACGAGATGACGTGCATCGCGTCCCTGGTGCCGTTCCGTAAGAATCAGAGTGAGAATCAGCAGATGGCCTTGTCCTTTGCCTTCAATTCCGCCATCAATGAGGTGTTCAAAACCTCCATCCGCTCCTGGCGGAAGGTGGTGCAGGTGTATGTGCTGGAGAACACGGACTTTTTGATCCGCATGATGCCGGAGATCGAATTTGTGGTGAAGGCGGCGGAACTGATGACTCGCCTGAGAGAGCAGGGATGCACGCTTTGCTGTCCCGAGATCCGTCCCATGGAGGAAAAATGCTTCAGCGCCCGCAGCCTGGGCAATCCGGTTGTGGCTTTGAAGATCGGCGGGGAGACGGTGCCCAACGATTTTGCCTTCGATGAGAATGGTATGATTTTTGTGATCACCGGCCCCAACCGAGGCGGTAAATCTGTTATGACCTGTGCCGTGGGTTTGGCCTTTGTCATGGCTCAGCTGGGCTTGTACGTCTGCGCGGAAAGCGCCGTCATCAGCCCCTGCGACTGCATCTATACCCATTTTCCCACGGGATCGGAGGATACCATCGATAAAGGACGTCTGGGCGAGGAATGTGCCCGTCTGAACGGCATTTTTGAAACTTTGACGGAATACGGCCTGGCTTTGCTGGACGAATCTCTTTCCTCCACCGGCTCCTATGAGGCATCCTATATCGCCGGTGAGGTGCTTCAGGGATTCTCCATGGCCCGCTGCCGCTGTATCTTCTCCACCCACCTCCACGATCTGGCCGCATCGGTGGATCGGATCAATGGGGAATGCGTACCCCGGGGCGGTGTGAAGATCGACAACATGGTGGCCGCCATCAGCGAGGGAGAGCGATCCTTCAAGGTGCGCCGTGCCCGTCCCGACGGAAAGAGCTACGCCCGGGATATCGCCGAAAAGTACGGCTTGTCCTTTGAGAAGATTATGACCCGTATCGAAGAAAATCGGAAATAATATATACCTGATACGAAGAGGAATTGTACGATGAATGAAGTATTGAAACTGCTGGAAGACAATGCCCGCCTCAGCGCGGAGCAGCTTGCCATGATGCTGGATAAGGAATCCGGCGATATTCGTGATATGATTGAAAAATACGAACAGGATCGGGTGATTCTGGGATACAAGGCCATCATCGACTGGGATAAAACGGATAAGGAATCCGTTACCGCCCTGATCGAGGTGAAGATCACGCCCCAACGGGATCGCGGTTTTGACCGGGTGGCTGAGAAGATTTACAACTATCCCGAGGTGGAGAGCTTGTATCTGATGTCCGGCGGATTTGATCTGGCCGTGATGATCGAGGGAAAAACCATGAAAGAGGTGGCTTATTTTGTGGCTATGAAGCTGGCGCCCATCGAGGACGTTATTTCTACCGCCACCCACTTCGTTCTGCGGAAATACAAGGATAAGGGCGTGGTCTACGGTGCCGGCCCCGTGGATGAAAGAGGGCAGGTTCTCTGATGATGGATTACACATCCCTGATTCCTTCCCATGTACAGGATATCAAACCCTCGGGTATCCGCAAGTTTTTCGATCTGGTTTCCAGCAATCCCCATGCCATCTCCCTGACGGTAGGCGAGCCGGACTTTGTTACCCCCTGGCATATCCGTATGGCCGGTATCGAAAGTCTGGAAAAGGGTAAAACCTACTACACCGCCAATGCCGGCCTGGCAGAATTGCGGGAGGAGATCGCGCGGTATCTGCAGCGCCGCTTCCAGGTGACATACGATCCCATGAAGGAGATCATCGTCACCGTCGGCGGCAGCGAGGCTATTGATATTACCTTCCGTTCTCTTATTGCAGCGGGAGACGAGGTGATCATTCCCCAGCCGGCGTTCGTCTGCTATGAGCCCCTGGCCCGTATGGCCGGCGGCGTGCCTGTGATCATCGAAACGAAGGAAGAAAATAATTTCAAATTGACCCCGGACGAGTTGCGTGCGGCTTTGACACCGAAAACCAAGCTGCTGGTGCTGCCCTATCCCAACAATCCCACCGGCGCGATCATGACCCGGGAGGAGTTGGCGGCGCTGGAGGAGGTTCTCCGCGGCACCAATGTACTCATTCTGTCCGATGAAATCTATGCGGAGCTGACCTACGGTCGGGAGCATTGCTCCTGCGCCGCTGTGCCCGGCCTGGCGGAGCGGACCATCCTTGCCAGCGGTTTTTCCAAGGCATATGCCATGACCGGCTGGCGTATGGGCTATCTGTGCGCACCGGCGCCCCTGGCCGCCCAGATGCTGAAACTGCATCAGTTCGGCATCATGAGTGCGCCCACCACCGCCCAGTTTGCTGCCATCGAAGCCATGCGCAACGGAGACGAGGACGTGCAGATGATGCGCTCCGAATACAATCGCCGCCGCCGGTATCTTACATCCGGCTTGCGTGCCTTGGGTATGCCCTGCTTCGAGCCGGAGGGCGCGTTCTACGCTTTCCCCAACATTTCCGGATTCGGTCTCAGCAGCGAGCAGTTCTGCGAGCGTCTGCTGACGGAGTTTGACGTGGCCATCGTTCCCGGCGGTGCCTTTGGCGCGTGCGGTGAGGGCTTTGCCCGCATATCTTACGCCTATTCTGTGGAGCACATTTCCAAGGCGCTGGATAGAATGGAAGCATTTGTCAAAACTTTGCGCAAATAATTGCGAACAAAAATGAAAAAAGGCTTGCATTCCGTATTTTATTATGGTATAATAGGCAATGCTGATTGAATAATGATCCTTAAGACGGAGGTAATGATAAATGGCTAAGTGCAGCATTTGCGGAAAAGGCGTTGTTTTCGGCGCTCAGGTTTCCCATTCTCATCGCTCTACCAACAGAATGTGGAAGCCCAACATC